>JANOQA010000112.1:0-6161 GCA_031422145.1 bacterium
GCTTACAATCCTAATCAACTCGTGTATACAGGAGCGACTCTCCCACTCAATGATAGTACTGGACAAATTACGACTCTTTTTACCAACCTACGAGCCGCGTACAGTGGTACGGTTCTCCAAAGCAATAAAGCTATCAGTCCGATATATGCCCTTACAGCCCTTGATACTCCTGTTAATGGACCAGTGATCATCACTAATCAACTCGGTAAAGGTGCTTCAGCTGGAGTACTCGCAAGTATATCTCTCAACTATTGTACTGCTGGCGGTATTATTCCCTGTATTATCGCACCGTAACTCATTACATCTATGACAACTAGTTCTCGTCATCCAACGATCAAGATCATACTTTCTACTCTTCTCTCCACCTTCCTCGTGAGTGCGATCGTCTATGCGGCGACTATCTCTGGAGTCATGACTCAGACCATAGCTCCAAATGATACGGTCGGTGCTGGATGGTACCAGCAGATGAATGATCGGATGGAACAAGTCTGTCCTGGTTGAGTCTGTACTGCTGGCTCGAGTCCGAGCGGAGCTATTATAGCATTTAATCTCTCGAGCTGTCCGACTGGATGGTCTGCAGCGGATGGAGGCGGGGGGAGGCCTGACCTGCGAGGGGAGTTTATACGAGGACTGGATGGAGGCCGAGGAGTGGATCCTGAGAGCTTTCGGGTGTTGTGAAGCTCCCAGGCTGATATGCTAAAAAGTCACACTCATGAAATCAGTGGTATGGTATATTCATGGGTAGCCTTATGAGGCTATGGGTCTTTGATCCAATATGGATGACCTACTCCAATAGGTTCCACATGAGGTCCGGAGACTCGCCCTCGTAATGTAGCCTTCCTCTACTGTATCAAAAACTAATCCTACACCTACTTATGAAAACAACTAAAATCATCATCTCTTCCATCGCCTCTACACTCATTGTGAGTGCTATCGTTTATGCGACAAGTATATCAAGTGTTGGACCACAAACTATAAATTCTGGAGATACCATTGGAAATGGATGGTTCCAGCAGGTAAACGATCGGATCGACTCAGCTACTCCAGCAGGAGCCGTCATAGCCTTTAATCTCGCTGCCTGTCCGAGCGGATGGATCCCCGCCAATGGATCATCGGGGACTCCAGATCTCCGAGGAGAATTTGTCCGAGGACTCGATAGCGGGAGAGGCGTGGATACGGGGCGAGTGAGAGCGAGTGCACAGGCAGATGAGCTCAGGAGTCATAGTCATACACTCCCCAGTAGTTTAGCTATTGTTTTCGGTCCTACTACATTGTACTACTCTAGTGGAGATACGGGTGGTACAGCGGTCAGTGGTCCAACTGGTAGTACTGGTGGAGCTGAGACGCGTCCCCGTAATGTCGCTCTCCTTTACTGTGTGAGACAGTAGGGATTTCCTACACATATTTTTTACTAGATCTTTCTTTATTTTTCAGTATTAATAGGATTATTCTTTTGTTTAATTCTTTGGTCAATGCGTCATTTCATAGATCCTGATACGACCGACTCCCCGAGAGGGAATATCCTGTATATATCGTCGACCCAAGGGAAGGTGAGTTGAGTCACCAAAATACTTGCTGGATGAGCTCTCCTGACCTGACTCCTCGGGTATTTTTCTCACGAAACACAAACTCTCCTTTCTGATCCTAAGCCTCCAGCAACATCTCCAGGAAGAGGTATCTCTCCGTATCAGCAAATATCAGGAGAAAACCCTCCATCATCCAGAGGTGAGTGACTCGTCTCTCAGATACCTCAGTCTCCTGAGTCGGGAGATTTTATCGATCCGTTTGACTGGAGAAATACTCCAGTTGTATCATCCGCTCTCGCTTTTTATATTCAAACGAGAGATCAGAAAAAACTCCAAGATATCATACGAAGCCTCTCCCCAAAAGAACAACTTCTGATACTCAGAGCTCTCTCTGAGAATGACCTCATGCATCGAGCCTTTCTAGCGAAGTGAGTATTTCATCATGTGTCTTCACCAGAGATGTTTCATCATATCTTTTGAGAGAGACCATTCACTCAACTTAACAAGAATTATATCAGTGATATGTATCGAAGCGTGATTAGCGAGGGATTGATGGATACACCAACACTCCTTCGTTATATAGAGCAAAATTACAAGATTGCCTCGACTCTATCTCTCTATCTGGACGCTCTCGTGTCTGATCCGAGGAAGTATATTCTTGACTCGCTTCAGATCGGGGATAACCCATCACCTTCGGCTCGAGATACACAATTGATCATCGGTCAACAATTTACTATTTGGAAAGATAGATTTTCTCCAGAAGAACAATCCGCCTTGGTGCTCAGATATGGAAGAGAAATCCTTCCTCATCCAAGGATAGACATGAATCCAGAAAATGATACCAAGCGTATAGCTTGGGTGAATGAGGATATAGCATCCGGAAATTTCTTTTCTATCCCAGATGCTATTAAACCCACTGATATACTCGATCTGAGGACTATCAAGACTACGCTCCTATCCAAGGGTGAATATGAAACCCTTCTCCGAGGAAGTCGTATGTTTGATCTCACTCTTGCTGAAAGACACGAGTATACGATGGCTATACTTCGAGATCTAGATCGGTTTTCTATACGAAATTTCTTTGAGTTTGTCGATCAGGGTATCGTGCCAGTATCTACCTACCCGAGTATCAAAACAACTCTCGAGGCCAAGGATATGATATATACTATGGTGTATTCTCAGATATATCCTCAGTACTATGGGACAAGTACTCTCGTAGAAATACTGATCGCCCAAGATCGTATTGGCAATCTGGTAGAACATATCAATAAACTCAAACCAAACGCAGTACAGACCACGAAACTCCTAGGTATAGTCCTATCTGCCGGGCAGAGATATCAGGAGTATGTAGGGGGAGTTATTCGATATCAGGAGGCTCATTTTGGGAGGTAGTTAGATCTATACTTACGAAAGATATACAATAGCAGATTTTTTGATAAAAATCTGGCTCTATGGTATTCTGAAGGAAGTTCCTATGAAAAACACCCCCTCCTCATCCTCTGATACTAGATTTGAAAAAACTCTCCAAGAGCTCAAAGAGTATATTTTGTCGTTGCTTTGAAAAAGGAGACCCCTACAAAAGAAACCAGATGTTTCCCCTGCTCCACCACCATTACCTCCTCCAGTCTCTCCTGAAAAGAAATCCTGGTTTGATAAAATTTCAGAGAAATTAAAAGGTACCCTCGAAGATCTATGACTTTCAGATGATACAAATACTCCACCAAGAAATCCTCCAAAAACTCCAAATATACAAGAGTCCGCTCCAGATCTCCAGGATCAATACGATCCACAGGACTCTGAATTTACCAACGCTCAGTGAGAGTCTCCGAGATTTGCTGAGATTTCTCCGTCGTATAGTGGGTATTATTCCCAAGAAGAGCGAAATATCTTTGACCTATCTAACAATAAGTGGAATATAGACCGAAATCTCACTCCATACACCGGATGAGTCACTCAGGGGAAGATCTACTCATATGCCATCAATTTAAAGAAATGACTCAAACCGATTCCTCTCCCCGAGTGATCGGTCATTGATATGAGTAAACTCTATTACTCAGGAGGTACTGCTCCTATTTTTCTCGCAGATCAAGATGGATGTATCTATGTACAGTGCCGACTCGCTCATCAACAGATGAGTTTTCCTTTTTCGGTAGGGAAATCTACTCACACGACGTATCCAGGAGTATCAGATAGCGAGAAAATGATAGTGGATGATATATCTCCCGAGACTCGAACTCTCCTCGCTCAGTGTCAGGGAAGATCCCCGCAAGAGATAGCGACTCTTATCCGTGCTTACATTTTGCGAACTAAAAAATACTCTACCAAAGTACAAGGAACCCTTCATAAAAAGTCCAACGCTCGAAACTATATTACAAACCTCGACCGCTCTCCGATCCTCGAGTGTTATAGTGCGAATACTCTCTTTGTCGCTCTCATGCGAGAACTCGGAGTACCAGCACGGATCGTACTCGGACATATGGCACAGGGCGTTTCTAAAGAATGAGCCTCACTTCTCTCGTCGAGTAATGGGCATGCCTGGTCCAAGATCTGGAATGGATCAGAGTGGATACGGTATGATGCCACTCCAACCATCAAAGAAGATGGATCAAAGAGTGAGCAAAATATGGATGGATCAGAGTCAGGACAAGACTCCTGAGAAGGAAATATAGATCCCTCATGAGATCAAAACTGAGATACAGGAGGATCGTGACAGCCGGGAGATACCGAGTCTACATCTGGGTCATCTGGAGAAAAGTCATGAGATGAAAGCTCGAGCGGAGAAACTGAGTGATCGTCTGAGTGAAAAAATTCATGAAAATCTGAGAAAGGAAAAGCAGAAAAAGATGGAAAAAATGGGAAATCATCATCATGAAAGAGTGAGGCATCATGAGAGCCAGGCAAATCTCCCAAAGATCTCCTCGATGAAATGATTCAGAAAGTCAAAGATGATAGCCTCGCAAGTCAAGCCGAGCAAATGAAAGATACGATCGAGAAACTCGAAAAAGCCAAATCCAAAGAAGATATCCGAAAAGTACTCGATGCGTCGGGTCTCGATGGATTTGCGAAAGATGAGATCGACCAGATCGGAAATACCGAAATCTTCGACCAAGAAAAGAAAGATCTTGACGCTCTGCGAGCATCTGGAGATGAAGAAAAACTCGATACAGCTCTCCAAGACTCTCTCCTCGACGAAGACTACCAGAAAAAGCTATGAGAGTACGCTCGTGAAATACGAAAAGCCATCCAAGAAGCAAAAAGTCGTCTCAAATCCGAAATGGATCGAATGGGATTTTCTGAGCGAGAAATGGGACTCTATCGAGCGTATAAAGACCTCGAGAAAGAGCTCGAAGGGGAAGTACGTCGACAGATCCAAGCTCTCGAGCGAATCCTCCCACCCAAGTATAAGATCGAGAGTAATGATCAGAGGTACCGAAGCGGAACGATCCTCGCAAGTACCTGAGCTCTCGTAGATCACGCCCTCACCGGAGATCCAAATGTATTTCGTAGGACTAAAGAAGTCAAAGACCCGACGGAGATCAATATGTATGAGACGATCATCATCGATCGCTCGGGAAGTATGGGAAAGTTCACATCCCCTGGATCAGCCCTCCGCGAGTCAGTCAAAGCGGGGATTATCCGAGCCAAAGTCCTCGAGCACTTTAAGGTAGATTTCTCTCTCCTCTTTTTCGATGATGCTGTTGAGAGTGTCATGGATTTTTGAGAAAAGTTTAGCGAACGAAGGAAGTGTAGTGTCCCATCCAAACTCATGCGAGCCCTGGACAAATCCTGAGGTACCAACATCTCTGCCCCACTCACCTACACCTGGGATGCCATGAAGCAAGAACGCAAAAAGAAATGAGGATCCCACTTTGGTAATATCACCTTCATCGGAGATGGGGAGCCTCAGTCGGGTCTCACCGGACCACCTCTCACGGGACTCATAGACCAGATGCGAAAAGATGGGTTTGGAGTCACCGCCTATTATATCGGATGATGAAGAAAGGATGAGCTCGAATGATATTTTTGAAAGGCAGAAACCGGATGAACCATCATCGTACCAAATATCGCAGAGCTCACCCCCGCACTCATCACCTCCTATAATACCTGACTCAAGAAAACACTTCGACGGTTTGTACGGTAAAATTTAATCTCTCTCTATGACTAATACACCAACTACTACTCTCGATGCTCTTCAATCTGAACAGTCAAAAGTAGTGAAAACGAAAGTAATTCGACTGAATGATTTGATACAGTTTCTACAGGTTAAGTTTTCTCTTTCGCCTGATATTAGATATCCATCTTTAAAAGATGCATACTACTGACCTAGTGACAATGATCTTTATTGTGATAGGCTTACTTCTTTCTGAAATATGTCCTCGCTTCCTACACGTGATAATAACGGTAGAAAATATATCTCTAAAGCTGAGTATGCAGATAAACCTTTAGTTCTCCTGTGAAGGGTGTATACCCAAGATGGATTATATATATTTATAAAGGCTCTTGCCTAGGAGATAGCACAAGCTATACTCCTTCCATATGATCCCTTACAGTAAAATCAGTACTCAAAAGATTAAGAAAATTATTCAACACTTTTGTACCGATATTGATGCTACAAAAACCAGTGAATTACTTGAG
>JANOQA010000113.1:0-5984 GCA_031422145.1 bacterium
GTGAGGATCGCAAATATAGCGAGGACCGCGAGGAAAAAAGCCGTAAGTACTGCCTGGATAAGGTCAGCATTTTCTTGATTTTCTCCACCCTGAGTAAAGGATACTCCGTCTGGAAAGTCGTATTTCCCCGCATAAGCGAGAAATTTTGCCTGAACATCCGTAGCCAGGATTCCTTCTTCCGTATCAGATCAGACAGATACCGTTATCTTTCCAGTTTCTCTCTTTATAGAAGCGATAGCGTTCGTGAGTCCAAGATTGACCACATCTCCGAGGCGATAGGTCTTCCCTGCCCATTTAAACTGATGGGCGGTGAGGAGGTCTGGATTGATCGTCTGAGTAAACTCACGATATTTGACGACGATACTGAGATCTTCACCTCGGTCCGTGATCGTACCGACGGATACTCCATTGAGCAGAGAAGTAACTTGATCTACAATAGTCGAAGGCGGTATACCGAGCAGGGCAATAACATCCTTTTTAAGAGTAAAGACAAACTGTCCCGGAGTTTCTCCGCTCGAGTTCGCTATATTTTTAACTCCTTCGTAGCTTCGAAGCTCTTTTTCAAAGTCTTGTGATATGCGGATAATAGCATCGAGATCTTTAGATGAATTTCCGACGAGTTTGATACCTACGGCTTGAGCCGGAGGAGGTCCCCCTTCTGCGATCTTGGAGCTGACTTTGTATCCTTGAGTACGGATCGAGTCAAACTCCTGAAGGATCTTTTTATCAAAATCAAATACCGTCATGAGGCCATCAGATTTTCGCTCTGTAATCTTTTTAAGAGTGACAGAGACCGATATCCCCGCATCGGTAGAATTTTTGGTATCTTTCGAGGTGATCTCAAAGAACTTTACTTCTTTATATTTTACCAGTATATCCGATATTTGAGGTACTATCTTATCAATCTCCTCAATACGAGCTCCGTTCGCTCATCGCACTTCGTACGCTACAAATCCATTGTCACTGGCAGGAAATAGATCAAATCCTACATGTCCAGCGAGAGATTTTCCTCCGATGATCGGAAAAAATGAAAGTATCAAAATGATAATTGGTCCCCAGATTGACCAGGCTCGCAGAGTAGAGTTTGCGAGAAATTTACGGAGCTGTTTTTTATACCATTCTGTCCCTGCATGGATCATACGAATACGAAGCGGACGAGCTCCATCCGTGATCTCGGTCTTTCCGATACGCTCATACTCAAGGAGTTGTTTTTCCTCATCCGTGGCGTACTCTATGGCAGTATCATCGTGTACATAGGTCGTTTTTCTTTTAATAAAAGCGAGATAGAGAGCACTATTGACCGTGAGAGCGAGGATGAGTCCACTCGCCAGTACTCCAAATATAGTGATCGGTATATACGCGAGGAATTTACCGAGGACTCCGGGAAGGACCATCATCGGTATAAATGCAACAATCGTTGTCATGACTCCCGAGATCACCGGTACTCCGTATTCACGTAAAGCGAGCATGATAGCAGTCCGTGGCTCATATCCGACTCGGATCTTGGCCGAAGCAGCCTGTACGATCACGACGATCGTATCGATCGCTATACCAAAGGACAGTACGAGAGAAAAATTGGTGAGGAAGTTGAGCGAGTATCCAAATCCATTTAAAAACATAAACGTCACCAAAAAGGCAAGCGGAAGGGTAAATGTCGCAAAGAGCGAATCTCGAAATCCGATAAAAAGCCACATGACTATAAATACCAGTACGAGCGTAGTAATAGCCTCCAGAGCTAACTCTCGATAATCATCCCCGATCGTATCTGCCTGATCGCTCGAATATGATACCTGAACTCCTGAGAAATTTGGGGTAGCGAGAGCCTCGGTAACGGCTGCTTTCACCGCATTACTCGCCGCAAAGATACCAGAGCTTTCGGTCTTTTCTACTGTAAGTGAGACCGAGTCTCTTGCAGGAGAATTATACCCTCCTATTCTTCCGATGGAGGTGTCTTTATACTTACGATCAAGCGTCGCTATATCACCGACTCGGATGGTCTTTCCACCCGAGAGGACGAGGGGGACTTCGAGGATTTCTTTTGTATTTTCAAATTTTCCCTGAAGACGAAAGTCATAGTTTTTTTCTCCGACTCCATAGTTCCCGATGGGAGCATCTCGATGATAGGATCGTATCGTATTTGCGACATCGGAGATAGTGATCCCGAGTCCAGCGAGAGTTTCTTTTTCGATCACGACTCGTACATCATACTCAAGCTCAGATCCGTAGGATATTTTTTTTACCTGAGGGAGAGGGGCGAGTCTATCCCGTAGATCAGCTCCGAGGATACGAAGTTTTTCTTTAGATATCTGAGTAGGATCCGCACTGAGATTGATAGAAAATACGAGATCTGACTGAGATTTTATCTCGATAACATTTGGATTTTTGGCATCACTCGGGAGACTCACTCGACCGATATTATTTCGGACCTCGTTGATATACTCGGTGACCGGAGTGGAGGGATTGAGCTCTACCGAGACAGATGATACTCCGAGACTCGAGGAAGACGTGATCTTTTTAGCTCCCGCGATATCTTTGATCTCTTTGTATATCTTGTCCGTGATGAGAGAGTCGATATCGACGGGACTCGCTCCTGGGAACACTGTCACGATACTGACGATCCCAAATTTAATATTAGGAGAAGATTCTTTTGGGATAGAAAAGAGAGCTCCGAGACCGAGTACGAGGAGAGCAAGGGCAATCAAATAAGAAATCCGATATTGTCGTATCCAAAATCCGAGAAATCCAGATTCGTGTTCGGTACGAAGTTTCTCTACAAATTCAGGAGTCGGTGCTGGAAGTGATTCAGGAGTATTTTTCATGTGATACGAGGAATATTATTCAATAGAGATGATTTTTTGTACGAGCTCGCTTCTCTTTGGATCAAAATTTGATACGTCACTTACGACGATCTGAGTGGTAGTATCGATCTTGGTGATGATCTCCATACGATCGGCGATCACACGACCGAGATCTACGCTCACGGGAGTCAAAGCTCCTGAAACAAATGTTTGAAGCTCTCCTTTTGACTCCGAAAGTATACGAATAGTGGAGCTCGGAAGTACTCGGTACTGGGTCGGGATCGAGAGTCGGATCGTGGCTACTTGTCCGAGGAGTGGTGGAGTCTCTGCGAGGATGATACGAGTCGTGTAGAGGAGATTGGCTCCGGCTACTTCCGAAAGTCCGACTACCGTACCGGTATAACTTTTCCCTTGGTAGTCGATCGTTTGCTCGGATCCTACCTTGAGGAGTGGGACGATACTCGCTTCGATATCAAAGATGACTTCGGGGTTAGTATTCGCGATCTCGATCATCGGTGATCCTGGATTTACATCGGTACCAACACTAGCCTGGACAAGAGTCACGGTACCATTTATCGGAGAGCGGATCGTGAGTTTATCGAGCTCCTCTCGGGCCTGAGAGAGAGCGAGACTCGCATCAGACTCAGAAAGACGAGATCGATCCTGAGTGAGGATACGATTTTTGAGGGCGTTCTCATAGTTGGACTTCGCACTATCACGAGCGATACGAGAAGAAGTCAGAGATTGTTCGTTGGTTGCCTTGATCCGATCGAGGCCATTATCTGCCTCAAATGATCCCGTAGCAAGATTTCGTTTTTGGACTTCTATGTTTTTCTCCGCTACCACGAGACCCGCTGCTGCCGCACTTTCATTATTTTTGTAGTTTGCGAGAAAGGTAGAAGCCGAACTTCGGAAATTTACCCATCCATTTTCGAGGCCGGCGGCTTCTGATTTGTATCCGTTATTACTAGCGAGAAGTCCATCGAGCTGCGACTGAGGAAACTCAGTACCGACCGAAGAGGCTTGAAGGTACGTACCCGTAGTAGAAAGATACATTTTGAGTACTTGATATCGAGTCGCGAGTGTATCGAGCTGAGTGAGGATATTGGTCTCATCTACCGTGATATTTTTGAGCCCTTCGAGACCAGCGGCGGCTTTTTGGAGATCAAAGTAGGCAAACTCGAGTCCTCATTTGAGGCTCGTAGTTCCCATAAATCTGCGAATGTTGGTATTTTCTGACTGAAATGCTGGAGTGATACCATAGAGACGATCTCCTTCGAAGAGGAGTTTTGTATAGAGTCGGCTCAGATCAGAAACAGATGTATTAAATGAATACGTAAAGTTTTTGAGGGTTTGAGTATTTGAGCTGATGAGATTTTGATAGTCGAGTTTGGATTTATCGAGAGATGCCTGAAGTTGAGCTAGAGTGACCGTAGCATCTGAAGTGGCTGACGCTGTATCGGACTTTTGAGCATCTCGGAGAGCTTTTTCGAGAGAGAGTGTTGTCTGAGATTCAACTGTTTTGAGATCCATCTCGGCTCGTTCGAGACTGAGTTTTGCATCTGATACGGCTTTATCGAGGGAAATCTCCGTCGAAGCTCGAGTATTTTTATTACTCGAAAGACTATTGGCCGCCTGAGAATATCGAAGATCATAGTTGGCAGTCGTATCTCGCAAGAGGACGAGAGTCTGTCATTTTTTTACGATAGCCCCTTCTCGTACGAGGACCTTATCGACTCGACCCACTCATTGTGCTGTCAGACTCAAGAGTGAACTCCCCGTAAGTCGTCCCGTCTTTTGTACCTCATAGGTAGTAGGAAATGACTCGAAAGAGGTAGTATTTATACTAAAGGGGATCTTTTTAGTCTCCTCTACCGGAGTATCTTTTGCTCCACAAGAAACTAAAATGAGAGCGACAAGAGAAAGGGAAAGTATTTTTTTCATAGAATAAAAAGAAAATTGAGATTATTTTTGTACGGAAGCAGATTCGAATTCTTTCATAAAGGAAAGTTCTGCATCGGCCAGTTTTGAAATACGATGATTGTTGGCATTTTGAGCCATGAGACGGATCGTTTCCATCTCCTGCTGCATATATTGCATAAATTCTGCGATATCTTCTGTTTTTATAAAGGCAATCGCCTTGCCCATCTTGGAGAGAGCAAAGAGGGTATCTCCCGGCTCAATATGCAGGAGTTTTCGTACGTCACTCGGTATCACGATCTGTCATTTAGAGCCCACTACGACCGAGCCATGCATTTTCATATCACAGCCGGGTGGAGTTGTTTGTTCTATTGGTATACTCATGAAAACTTCAGATTAAAAAGTAGAGAAAGTATATCTTGTATGAAAAGTATGTCAAACTATATTGTACAATACATTATAGTTTAGATATTTCTTTGACTTTACGGTTTTTCTGGAGATATTTTTTAGGTCGGATGCTGAAAAGCATTTGATATACGAAGTTTTGTAGGATCATCATTTCTTACAAAACTATGACACCAATATCAAGAGAAATTTTATGACAACGCAACACAAACAGCCAGTCTGGCCATTTATAACAAACACTAAAGTAGCAAAGGCAGAGGGTTGCCCCTCGGCTCAATCCAGTCGACCGTACGGTGGACATGGAGTACAACGGGTGGTTGCCTACTCAGGGGGAAGTCATACCTTCCCGAGAGATCACCAGTTTTCCGGTATTACCGGTGGTGGATCTCACCCACTGAGCAATACTTCAGGAGTGAGTGCTGGCGGTCGAACGGGAGGATATGGTCTCGGCCGCTCCGACTAAATCTCACTCCTCAGGACAGTAATGTACCTGAGAAAGTGAAAAACAAAAAAGTCCCGGTTCGCCGGGCTTTTTCATATACACGAGATTTGCAGGAAAAATACATTCTCTCTATACTTCGATCCAGTCTCATTTTCAGTTTTTCTGTATTTCCTATGTCCAATCTCGTTTTTCTCGCAGCTTCAGTCGTGATATCATTTTGTCTGACGATGGTACTCATCCCCCCATTTATCCGACTCCTCTGGAAATATAAACTCGGGAAGACGATACGATCAGAGGGGCTCATCGGCGGGGCTCCTGAATTTGCCAAGCTTCACAAGAAAAAAGAAGGTACCCCTACTATGGGTATGACGATCGTATTTTTCTCGATATTTTGTATGGTAGTTGGATCCGTGCTCCTC
>JANOQA010000114.1:0-3770 GCA_031422145.1 bacterium
AGTCCTCAATGTCCTCGCGATCAAGGCTCCGGGGTTTGGAGATCGAAAAAAAGAGATGATCCAAGACATCGCGGTACTCACCGGAGCTACGCTCATCACGGACGTGACGGGTTACAAACTCGATATGGCAGGAGTCGAGCATCTCGGAAAAGCAAAAATAGTAGTATCTAAAAAAGACTCTACCACGATCATTGGGGGAGGAGGAGATAAATCTCGCATCGAAGCTCGAGTGAATGAGATCCGAGGTCAGATCGAAAATACAAAATCAGAGTACGACCGAGAAAAACTCGCCGAACGACTCGCTAAACTCGCTGGAGGGATTGCGGTGATCAAAGTCGGAGCCGCGAGTGAAGTAGAAATGAAAGAAAAAAAGCTTCGGATCGAAGACGCTCTCAATGCTACGAAAGCGGCCGTTGAAGAAGGTATTGTAGCAGGAGGGGGAGTCGCCCTTCTCAAGGCATCATCGATACTATCGAGTCTCAAGCTCGCCAACCGAGACCAGGAGATCGGAGCTCAGATCGTAGCACGAGCCCTCTCGTATCCGGTACGTCAGATCGCTGAAAACGCAGGAAAAGAAGGAGCCCTCATCGTCGATATGATCGTCCGATCAGTCGATCCCCACTATGGGTATGACGCAGCGAAAGATGAATTTACGGACATGATAGCATCCGGGATCATAGATCCTAAAAAAGTAGCCAGGTGTGCTCTCGAAAATGCTATATCTATCGCTGGGATGTTTCTCACCACCGAGGCTCTCATCGTAGAGACTCCAAAACAAACCGAAGCTCCCGCTCATGATCATGGCGGAGGTGGTGGTATGGGAGGAATGTACTAATATTGCTCTCGATAAAAGATCTCCAGAAATGGAGATTTTTTGATTCAAAGAGTACCTCTCTACTTATTTCCTCGGAATGCTCCTGACAAGCTTCCTACGGACATCCCAAATACTTTCGCTCACCGAGAAGTAGAGGATACACTCGGGAGTATTTTTGATACGGGTGTATCAGAGGTCACGAGTAAATCTATCTTGGCTCGTAGGTCTCATCGAGTAGATCAGATATATTTTTGGAGAGTCCGGAGTCCAATTTTTTCGGACTCTGAGAATATCCGCTTTTCAGATATGACGAGCTCAATGATCTCATCGGAGTAGGCAGTGGCTCGATATATAAAATTTTGAAGTGTCAGATCCGTCAAAACTCGCCGAGTAAACCACTCGAGTATACCATGACTTTCTAAGGCTTTTCAGAGTGAGTAGAGTTTTGCTGGCTCTGTATAGATTAGATCTGGATGAGACTGAAGTAGAGAAAAAGCAAATTGTCCTATCTCTTTTCCTGCTCAGAGCATAGATATGACGGTTTCGAGCAAAGGAGCAGAGCTTACAAGCTTTTGATTCTTACCCTCTAAATTTACTATACCCCTTCATTGTACCAGTGCGAGATAGACCGGCCTCGATAGTACATAGACCTTTCCATCGAGAGTGATCTGCAGATCTTCTCTTGTTTCGATGATAGGAGATTTTCTCACATCTGTGATGATCGCCATAGCCGCCAATCGCGCCTTTTCTACTGCTTCAGAAAGAGGAAGTACAAGTAGGGGAGTGTGGGCACGAAGACCTTCTCCTCAGTGGCGACTTTCTTTTGGTGTATACATATATTTATGAGTTATGACTATATCAGCGTACCCTAGCATAGATAAAATATCTGATCAAGTCAGAAAAAAATTCCAGGAGAGCTGGAATTTTTATTAGGTAAGGAAACGGGCTATTTCTTACACTTCGTATTTTTGAGATCATTGAAGACGTTTCCACTGGCCCCCTTGAGCGAGGTCTCAGCTCGCGCTCCGTCATTGACTATTCCGCAGCTAATACCATCACCCTGAAGTTTATAGATCGCATTAAAGTCTCCGAGTGCTTCGGTGTATCGTTGAAAGATAAATTGGCTTCTCGCCCGCATAGTCAGTACTTCTGTATTTCCAGGAGTCTTTTCGAGAAAGGTATTTGCGAGACGGATCGTATCGGAGAGTTTATTTCCAGCGTACGCCTTTCGAATATCTTCAATAGTAGCTCAACCAGGAGATAAAGATACTGGAATAGTTGGTCCGATAGAAGAATTTACCGGCACAACTCCAGAGCTTAAGTTTCCGCCTGTTACAGTGAGTACTTCTTCGAGGAGTTTTCCAGAGTACGCTGGATTTTTGACTCGGGTACGCACGGCAGCGCTAAAAGGATTTGATCCACGTAGAGTAGCGTATCGACTCGAAGCAGTATCGAGATCAAAGACTCCACCTACCGTGAGGATGAAGTTGGCGTCATAACGAAAGAGTACCTTGGTACGAAATGCGGTGACACCAACTGGATTTTTACCATCATCAATAGATATAAAAAATGCATTTGGCTCTATAAATTCAAAGAGGCCGATACTCCCCGTGGCAGTGATATTATTTTTTGAGAGGAGATTTGGAAGGTCTCCGACTACATTTGAGACGATCGCGTCATATTTTTTTTCGAGTGTTGTTTTAGGGAGAGGGGAGACGAGAGGGGGAGTCATTCAAGAGGATATTCCTCCAGTACTCGTACTCATAGTTTTTCCACGGAGCTCTGCGTTTTCGATGCGGAGTCGACTCACCTCATCCTGGAGACGTGATATACGTCCTTCGTAAGCGGTGACGAGTCGGGAAAAGGCATTCGAGAGATTGGTTTGGGCTTCGAGAGTTTCACCAGTGAACGTACTCTCTATGACCCGTTGTGCCGCAGGAAGCGTAGAGGTCGGTACTATGAGTGGCCCAGTATTAGCGTAGAGTATAGGGGTGAAAAATCCTCCTATGAGGAATGATATCGAATAGAGTGCTATATATTTTTTCATATTTTTTGCTATTTATGCGTAAAAATATAGGGAAAAGCTCTACAAATGCAAGTTTTTGACGGGAGGGAAGGAGCTTCGATATGCAAGAAAGGCTTCGGGATTTTTGAGTATGTATGATAAATATTGCGGATATTTTGACCGTTTTCACTTTTTCCGCTATACTCACTTCAGTAACTTCTCTAGTATGAAAGACCTTTTCCAAGAATTTCGTCGGTATACCCTCTTGAAACATCTCCTGATTTGAGGGACGGCTCTCGCCTTTGCAATAGGGATCAATGTATTTCTTTTTCAAACTTCTTCCGGAGTTAAGCTCCAAGCCTCAGCTCTCGAATATACGAGTGGAAAAAAAGTAGATACCGCCGATATGGTACTGGTCCAATCTGGTACTGGTACAAGTATCGTAAAACTCCGACTCACCCAGTGAGTAAAAGACCTCCAGGAAGTACAGGCAACTCTTCTCGTAGATGCCAGTAAGGTACGTATTGTGTCGATCGTAGGATCAGATAGCGAAGTAGAGATCGTACAGTCCTCTCAGATCGAGGGAGTTTCTCTCATCGGTGCGAGGTATAAAACTCCTCGTACAACCCAAGGTCCACTCGATATAGTGACTATTACCTATACGATCGAGTCAAAAGATCCAAGTCCTGCCAATATTGCGAGTACTCGTATGACGGCGGGGGGGGAGAAGTATGAGCTTTCGAGTGAAGGAGCCCTTTTAAGATAAAACCTCTGAAAAAGTCGCTCTTTGAGTGTAAGTCTTGCGTTTCCTCGTTCACTGTACTCGAGTACAGTTCACTCCGGTACGCAACTTGCACTCAAATAACTTTCTTTTTGAGAGATTTTTTTTTTGATACTCTGTATCGTAATTCAAGGAATCTTGATTTTGAGATTACTCAGCTAGTTTTGTTT
>JANOQA010000115.1:0-2866 GCA_031422145.1 bacterium
GCCTGATAGATGTTTTTAAGATCTGATCCTCGTGATGCATCTCGAGAGGTAGAGGTATATCCTGAGTATCCGACAAATCCTACGGTAGAGAGTACTACGAGGATCGCTATCACGACGATGAGTTCTACGAGAGTGAAGGCTGCTCGAGGATGGAGTATTTTTTGAGAAGAAGTTTGTTTGGTGTGGAGCATGGAGGGTAGATTATTGAATGATATTTCATCATATCATAGACCGATTACAACAGATTATATAATTTTAACCTTTCTCCTTGGTAAAGTCGAAGGCTCTCGATATACTTTCGACATATGAAACGTTCGGATATAGCGATCTTGATTTTACGGATTCCTTTGACCTTTGGAGTGGGAGTATTTTCTTTTTTTATAGCGAGAGAGATACGAAGATTTGGTGATATGATCCCAGGGATAGCCCTCCCTCCACATACTCTCGGAGATATATCACTTCTGAAATTTGCTTTGGTCGGGAGTCTTTTGTACTTGCTCGTACATGCATTTCGGGGAGGATTCCGGTCGGATAGTTCTCGGGAGCTCTTTGGGATAGTGCGGTGACATATGACGAGTATCATGAGCTGGTTTTTTATATTTATATCGCTCATCTACCTCGGAAACGAGTATCTGTATACGACAGATCTCCCACGTCTCATTACGCTCTTTGCTACTCTTTGCATGGTGGTAGGATTCATCACTTCTGATATTGTACTCCTTCGTCTCCAGGAGTTTCTCTCGAGATCCGGATCCCTGGAGCGTACCCAGCTTCTCATTTTGGGTGCTGGATTTCCCAGTATTACTCAGTATTTTAGGTCTCATCCCCTCTACCAGATCTCGGAGCGAAGCTATGCTCGAGGACTCGAAGAGATCAGAAAAGGCAGTATAGAAGAAGTCCTGTATTTTGTAGATCAAAAGCCAGAATATCTCGATACGCTCATCGAGCTCTGTCGGATCTATGGGGTACGACTTCGTGTGGTGGAGACTCGTACCGAGAGGTATGGAGAGCATACCGAAGTGGGTCTATTACGAGGTCTACCGTGTGTAGAGATACATTTTCAGTCACAAAAGGCTTGGTGACGTATCCTAAAAAGAGGGACTGATATATGTCTCAGTTTTTTGGGATTGATATTGCTCTCCCCAGTACTCGTCATTATAGCTCTCCTCATAAAGATAGAAGATCCAGCGGGGCCAGTCATCTATCGAAATACCCGTATCGGGAAAGATGGCAAGCCCTTTACGCTCTACAAATTTCGGTATATGTACTGGAAATACTGCGTAAAAGATGCGTATGGGGTCTCTCCGAGTCAGGATACCGCCTTAAAATACGAAAAAGAACTCATCGCCTCTACTAAAAATACACGCTCTGGTCCTATCTATAAAATCACTCAGAAAGATCCTCGTAAGATGAAAATTGCTCGCTTTACCGAGAGATATACGCTCGACGAACTCCCACAACTCGTCAATGTACTTCTCGGAAATATGAGTCTCGTAGGGCCCCGTCCTCATCAGCCGAGAGAAGTCGAAAAATACGACGAGTGGCATCTCCAGGTACTCACCGCCAAGCCGGGTATGACGGGTATGGCTCAGGTGTACGCTCGTGAAGCAGAAAATTTTGATAGAGAAGTGGAGCTCGATCGATACTATATCGAACACTGGAGTTATCTACTCGATCTCCGACTTATCGTCGGGACATTTGGAGTCCTCTTTAATCGTAATAGATCATAATATGGAGTACGCTGGATCTGGAAATGGACGAAAGAAACCCGTCACAAAGTCTCAAATAAAAAAGCTCCAAGCTCAGTTTCAGATAGGAGACATCGCCCGAAAAGCTCATCTCATCGATGAGGCGATCGTCCGAAATAAAGAAGCCGAAGAACTCGAAGATACCTTTCAACTCCTCTAAATATGCTCGACTTTCAGACTTCGTACGATCGCCTCAATCTAGGACAAAGAAAGGCAGTAGACGCTCTCTACGGATCCTATATGATCGTAGCGGGTCCAGGCACTGGAAAGACACAGGTGCTTTCGCTTCGGACCGCTCGCATCCTCCTCTCGACCGATACACAGCCAGAAAATATCCTGATCACGACTTTTACGGATGCTGGAGTCCGTGCTATACGTGCAAGACTCACTCTCTTTATGGGGGCGACGAGCTACCGTGTCGAAGTCACCACACTACACTCACTCTCCGATACGATCATCCGTGCTTATCCGGAGTACTTTCTCAAATATAGAGCCTTTCAAGCTCTCGATGATTTTGAGGTACTGTCTCAGATAGAAAATCTCCTCGCTCAAGGAGACTTTGAGATACTTTTTCCGATCCATGCACCAAAGTTTTGGGTCAAAGAAGTATCCACTGCCATAGGCAAACTTCAGATGGAGTGAGTGACTCCCGAAGAGTTTGTTTCTCATATCGAAACTCTCTGAGTCACTCACGCCGAAGAACTCTCTGAGATGGATCCCGTCAAAAAATCCTACGAGACTCGTCGTATCTCCCAAGAAAAAGAGATCCAAAAACTCACCGAGCTCCAGCGAATATATACCCTCTACCAAAATGCAAAATCTGAAAAAGGGACGTATGATTTTAATGATATGATCCTCTACGCGGTACGAGAAATAGAGTCCAACGATATACTCGCTACCGAGCTCGCTCTGAAATATCAGTTTGTCATGGTAGACGAATTTCAAGATCTCTCCAATGCTCAAAGTCGTCTGGTAGAAAGTCTCCTGCGAATGGCAGAAACTCCAAATATCGCCACGGTCGGAGATGACGATCAGAGTATTTATCGTTTTCAAGGAGCCAATCTCGCTAATATGCTCTTTTTTTCGCAGGCTCACCCGGGGACGGAGATGCTCGTCCT
>JANOQA010000116.1:0-11156 GCA_031422145.1 bacterium
GCTGACTGGAGTTTTGCGGGAGCTCTATTGAGCTCGTCGATCAGGAGAAATTCTCGAAATATAGGTCCTTTCCGGGTCTCAAAGTCTTGTCGTTTTGGATGAAATATCTCCGCTCCGATGATATCAGAGGGGAGGAGATCGGACGTACACTGTATACGACCAAACTCGAGTCCCAGGAGACGAGAAAAAGCATTTGCCGATCGAGTCTTAGCTATGCCGGGTGGACCCACGAGGAGGAGATGTCCTCCAGAAAGAAGACTCGTAAAGTACAGATCGATGAGTGTCTCTGAGTCGAGCAGAACGGGAGCTAAAAGCTCCTGGATTTTTTGGCGAAACTCAGCCAGAGAGGAAGGGGAATTTGAAGTCATAGAAAAAGTATAAATTATCGAGCGTCTAAAGCAATGGTTTTTCGTAGTATACACGAAAATATACTACGCTCGAGAAATATTCACGAAATATATCCGAAAAAACCTGAGCCTCTATAAAAACACCTCGAATGAAGTCATTATCTCAGAAATATCGATGCACACTCCATCGTCCAGGATACTAAAAAATACTAAACCCCCGACAGGCGTACCATATACATCCGCCGCATACTCTAGATTTAAGCGAGGAGCTCTTCTATGATACGATCGATCTCTCCCGTAAACTCGGACTCCGTCGATTCATTGCGTACATGAAAGTGAGAGATGGGCTCGAGTGATTGGATAGATACCTCAGTTTCTCATTGTTCTTCCTCGAGAAAGGCTTCGTAGGATTTTTCGGCATCTCCGGAGTTTTCTGCTCGCTGGACGATCCGTCCATATCTCACTCGTACATCTGCATCTACATAGATGAGAAAGAAATTTGAAAGCTCTCGAAAAGGTCCTATATCCTCGAGACGACGTACCCCATCAATGATCGATATACGACTTCCCGAGTTTTCTACTTCTGCTTTCGCGATACGAGCGATCGACTCTTGGCCATAGCTTTCTCGTATGAGTCGAGAGAGCTCCTGCATAGAGGTGCGACTGACCGGGATATTGAGTATATCGAGTATTTTTCGAAGTGGTCCAGAACATTTAAAGGTCTTGGCTCCGTAGCGACGCTCGAGATACGAAGAAGCGGTTCATTTTCCGCATCCAATAGGTCATACTATGGCGAGTATGAGAGAGTCATGTTTTTGCATGGATGGTAGTATGGTGAGTTTTAAGCAAATAGAAAATTGTTCTTCAGCAATCTATTTGACTAAAAATATACTGTATGCTTAAATAAAGTAATGCTCGGTATATTCAATAGAGGAAATCTTGATCCATCAACCCCTAGGGGATGAACTTCGAGTCGTCATGGATACGACAATACTTCTCGGTTTTCTGAGTTTACCGATACTCGTACTCACTCGACCGAACTTTGACCAGAGGACTTTCAGAGTCCGAACGCGCTTGATAGGTATATCTTTAACTGGCTTTCTCATACTCTCATCGGAGATAAGCCTGTGACCGAAGTCTACAACCAACTCTCTGATACACTCGGAGCATACTACAAAGCTCATAAAAATGAGGCAACAAAATCCTGTATTTCGAAATCTCGAGTATTTAGTGAATTTAAAAAATATGCAGGGGCTCATCGAGCCCATCGAGGAGTATCGGCGTTTGCAGAGTTTGAGTCAGAGCTCCAGACACCATCTAGCTCACGAGACCAACTCAAAGCTACTCGAGATCAAGTACCGGGTCGAGTCAGTCCTCATGTAGAAGAAGCTCTCGCTCGTCGGGCGATACACAATAGTACAGCTGCTGTTGCTGCTACTCTGAGATCCAAAATAGAAGCGGGTCGAGTTTCTCGTCCAGGAGGTCTGTTTGTTTCAGGAGAAAAACTCCCTTCTCGTCCAGCTCCCCTCTCCGAGTCACCAAAGGTCATCCCTCCTCCACCCGTAAAGAGAGACCCTATTCGTCTCTCCCTCGAGTCTGCTTTATCAAAAAATCCAGTATTCTGTGAGTCAGAAGGCTCTCTCAAATGAGATACCGATCTCATCAATATACTCATGCGTCACTATGATGGCTCATTGGATCTAAAAGGACAGGAAACAATTCTTGAAAATTATCTCATAGAAAAGTGACTCATCGATCGGGTAGATGATAGAGGGGGGTTTGCCCTTTCTTCTATCATGCACGATGAGACAGTCCCACTCGGGATCTCTATGAGTACTGATACAGCCATAAAGACCCTCCAGGAAAGCTACAAACGTATGGGAGAGCTCATCAGCGTACAAGAAATACGCCTCCTTCAAAATGGAGATATAGTGGACTTTGGGAAACTAAGTACCACCGATCAATCCGGTATTACCGTACGTCATTTTCGTATCATTCAGATACAAAGTATTACCGAGGAAGGAGGAGACTTTGTGATACAATGTATCGCAAATTGTGTATACGACCAAAGAAAGAAAACCTATCTCGCTAAAGATACCCCTCTCACGATCCGAGCCCCTGGTAGAAAACTCAATATCACCGGTGATCTTCGAGTATTTCATGACGACAAAGATCATACTGGATCATTTTTCACAGCAAAGATCGGAAAGATGAGTGTACTCCCGATAGATGGAACCTCTGCATTTTGAGGATTTCTCAGTAGTGGTCGGATGAAAAAGGTATCATAAGAAAGAAAATATCTCTTTTCGCTTTCTCGATAAAAACTTCTCTTTTAGAGCTTTTCGACTAAGATCTGATTTTCGTTATCCGAGAGAACTTCATGTCCTTCGTACACCTTCATACCCATACTCATTACTCGTTTCTTCAGGGACTTGGTACTCCAAAGAAAATGGTCTACAAGGCTCTCGAGCTCGGTATGAAGTCCGTAGCTCTCACCGATACCGGCAATCTCTACGGAGCTTTTGAATTTTATAAATACGCAAAAGAAGCGGGAGTCCAAGCTATCGTCGGAGTCGAGTGTATCATCGCTTCAAAAGGCCGGAAAAATAAAGATAAGGACAACTACGAATACCAGATCGTCCTACTCGCGAAAAACTTTGAGTGATATCAAAACCTCATACAGATAGTGACGGAGTCCTATCTCACGGGATTTTATTTCAAGGCACGAGTCGATTTCGAGCTTCTCGAAACATACTCGAGCGGACTCATCGCCCTCTCGGGAAACCATCTCGGAGAGATATCTCAGCATATCACGACGGGGAAAAGTGATGTCTATATCAAAGAGCGTCTCGACTACTATACCGGACTCTTTGGAAAGGATCATTTTTATCTCGAGCTCATCGAGCATCCAGACCGAGGAAACCAAGGCAAGATCAATGACGGATGTATCCGACTCTCTCGTACCTATGGAACTCCGGTCGTAGCCACGAACGACGTCTTTTATATGACGTCCGAAGACGCCGAGGCTCAGGACCTCCTCGCCTGTATCTCAGATGGTCGATCCATCGAAGACCCGGATCGTCCGACGCTCATCGAAGGAAATTACTCCTTGAGAAGCCCCGATGAGATGGCGGAGCTCTTTTCATACATACCCGAAGCTCTCAAAAATACTGAGAAAATAGCCGGCATGATCCATCTCGAGATCCCCTACGGAAAGACTCTGATCCCTACCTTTGAGCTCGATAGTGTCGCACAGGCTTCTTTTGAGAAATATCAGAGCATCCTCCCTCCTGCTACTCTGCGAATGGACAGCGAAGAGTGGAATCTCCGGTCACTGTGTTACTCTGGGCTCAATCGTCGATATAACTACGGACTTACAGATACAGAACTCGATGTCTATATCCACAAAATAGATATCGGAGAAAGCGTAAAACGACTCTCGGATATGAGTCTCGATGAGCTCCTCGAACGGTCAAAGTCCTACCAAACTCCAGAGAAACGACTCCTCATCAGTAAACGAACCAAAAAAGAGCAGGATACTATCAGTCGGCTCGAGTATGAGCTCACCGTCGTAGATCTCATGGGATTTAATGGGTACTTTAATATCGTAGCTGACTTTATCAACTGGGCAAAAAATCACGATATTCCTGTATGACCGGGTCGAGGATCTGCAGCTGGAGCACTCCTCGCCTTTCTCTCGGGGATCACGGATATCGACCCTCTCCCCTACCAGCTCCTTTTTGAGCGATTTCTCAATCCCTCTCGTATCTCCATGCCCGATATCGACGTGGACTTTGCGGACGAAGATCGAGATAAGGTACTGGAGTATGTCCGCGAAAAATACGGCTCCGATCGAGTAGCTCAGATCTGTACCTTTGGGACGATGGCGGCTCGAGCTGCGGTCAAAGATGCCGGAAAAGCCCTCGGAATTCCCTTTGCCGAGATGAACCGTCTCGCCGCTCTCATCCCCTCGAAACCCGGGACCAAGCTCCGAGACGCTCTCGATACCTCGGTCGAGTTTCGTCAGGCCTACCAGAGCGAACCTCGCTATAAAAAAGTCATCGATAACGCTCTCAAACTCGAAGGGACGATCCGCCAACTCGGAGTACATGCCTGTGCCGTCATCATCGCTCCCGAGCCGATGACCAAATACTGTGCCCTCCAGCATCCTCCAAAGGATACTGGGTCTATCGTCACTCAGCTCTCTCAGTATCCGATCGAGGATCTCGGACTCCTCAAGATGGACTTCCTCGGACTGCGAAATCTCACGATCATGAAGCGATGTATCACGATCGTACGAGATATTCATCGAGTTGAGATCGATCTCCTCAAGATCAACTACGAAGATAAAAAAGTATTTAAAGTCTTTGCGGATGGAGATACGACGGGAGTATTTCAGTTTGAGTCGTCGGGTATGCGAAAATACCTCCGAGACCTGAGACCCAATACTTTTGAAGATATCATCGTGATGGTATCGCTCTATCGACCGGGACCGATCGCCTTTATCCCGACCTATATCGAGCGAAAACACGGTCGAGAAAAAGTCGCCTACCCTCACCCCTCTCTCGAGGCGATCTTAAAACCTACCCAGGGTATCGCTGTCTATCAGGAGCAGATCATGCAGCTTGTACAGGCATTTGCGGGATTTTCTCTCGGACAGGCGGATATCCTCCGTCGAGCTATCGGAAAGAAAAAGATCGACCTCCTCATGGAACAAAAAGAGAAGTTTATCACCGCTGCAAAGTCTCAGGGTCATCCAGAAAAGCTCGCCAACTATATATTCGAAGATATCATCGAGCCGTTTGCGGGATACGGATTCAACAAATCTCACGCCGCTTGTTACTCGATGATCTCCTATCAGACCGCCTATCTCAAGGCGTATTATCCTACTGAGTTCATGACGGCTCTCATGGTGTCTGATGAGGAAGATACCGAGCGTATCACACTCGAGATCGATGAATGTCGCCGAAAAGGTATAGATATCCTCCCTCCCGATATCAACGAGTCTCGTAAGCATTTTACGTATATAGACCCTCATCATATCCGATTTGGACTCAAGGCGGTGAAAGGTCTCGGAGAAGGTCCGATCGACGCTATTCAAAAAGGTCGAGGAGATCGCCCCTACGAGAGTATGCTCGACGTGATCCGCCAGACTGATGGAGACGTGATCAATAAAAAATCCCTCGAAGCCCTCATCCTCTCGGGAGCCCTCGACCGCCTCGGCGAGCGAGCGAGTCTCCTGGCCTCGATGACCAAGATCACCGCCTATGCCAAAGAATACGAAAAGAAATCCACGAGTGCTCAGATCGGACTCTTTGATACCGGAGGATCGGTAGATCATGCTCATCTGGATTTCTCTCTCGAAAGAGCCGCAGAAATGGGATTTGAAGAAAAGATCCTCGGAGAGAAAGCGAGTATATGATACGCGGTATCCGGTCACCCGCTCGATGGACTCGGGAGATTTATACAGAAACGTACGATCGGAGCGGAGCATATCAAAGCCTTTGTAAAGGCTCTCGAGACTCAGGAGATCGCTCTCAGCCTCCCCCCAAGTATTGACTCATCCGAGAGCTCAGAGAGTGATGATATCATTCCTCCTGAGAGCTCTGAGCATGTGCCCATGAGTACCCTCGCCCCGCTCATCGTCGAAGAGGTCCCCGAGATCAAAGAAAAAAAGGAGCGAGAAAAACCCGTACGAGTCCGCTATATCGGAGTCATAAATAGTGTACGAAAAGTCCAGACCAAGACCGGGAAGATGATGGCTATCGGGATGTGCGAGAGTACGGATTTTCGGTTCTCGGTAGTGATATTTCCAAAAGACTATGAGACGCTCGGCGGACTCCTCGAAGATAACAAGATCATCCTCGTCGAAGGCAATCTCAAATGCGATCTCTCCACCGGAGAGATATCTGTCGTGGCTCAGGCCATCAAAGCCAATACGATCACCTCGATGCGGACCCAAGCTCAGGAAATGGGACTCTTTGATGCGTCACAGCGAGTGTACTCAAGTGTACCTCTCGATGATGATCCAAGTAGTAGAGATCTACTCCCTCTGCCAGTATCTCCTCTCGAACTCACGATCCCCGCTCTCGCGAGCAAACAAGATCTCCTCGATCTCAAGACCTACCTCCAGGGACTCTCGGGAAATATACCGGTGCGTATATTTTTATCGGGAAACTCGATCGATACCAAGCTCTGCATAGGATCACGAAGTGAGCTCGAGAGCTGGGCAAAGACTCGGTGGGGAGACAGTCGTATCCGAGAGATCCTCCCTACGACCTAGTCGACTCTCTCTGATCGATCTCCGTCCATCCCCTCTCCTGCCTGGCTCGATGATAGCTAGTCGAGTAGAACTCTTTATTTAAAAAAACGTTTGCACCCGGCTGTCTTTTCTATAAGATACGGTGGCTCTGGCGGGGTAGCTCAGTGGTAGAGCAGAGGCCTGAAAAGCCTTGTGTCGGTAGTTCAATTCTACTCCTCGCCACCATCTCATAATAAACATTCTCATCTGCGAAAGCGGGTGAGATTTTTTATTGTTATAGAAGTGTCTATGTTGATATACTTAAATAAAGTATATCCCTGCAATTAATTTATGAAAAGAAACATCCTGAAGATCTGGAACTTTATACTAAGCTTAGTAGGTCTAATAGAAGAAATCTTTCTGACGATATGGAAGTCTCCTGATAAAAATATACTATTTTTATCTTTGCTAAGTGTAATATGAGCAGGGCCAATATTTTCATGGCTTTTATATCTATCCGATAGTCCTACAAATATATCTTTGCTGATGAATAAAGTATCATTAGGAATTACTTTAACTTTTTTAGTAGGCTTTTCTATATTTATACTATGTTACATACTCGATCCAAATTTTATTAAGGGCTGCATACGTAAAAGCATACTCTACCCGCCCTTTATATGGTGAAAATTACTATCTACTAAACTAGGTAAATACTGAGTAGAAACAGTAAATTCCCTATGAAAACTAGGACTAGATTGACTTCTTATTGGAGCAAGAACTCTTTATTGCAGCCTTATACTATGGGGAGTTCTCATATATCAGATACGCTGATTTACTGAATTTTCTCAGATATTCGAGACTATCTATCATACATGGATTCTCTTAGTTATAATCGCTGCAATAGGTTCAATATCTCTTTATACCTGGATTAAGTGGATATATCAGTTCATTCGGAATTCATGATTAATAGCTTTCATTTTATCTATACTTGCTATTAGTTATCAGCTTGGAATATCTCAATATCCTGATTTAGGATTAAATTTTGAGATAATTATCGAGAGTTTCATGATAAGTGTTGTGGTATGTATACTTATAAGTTTGACTAGGTCAGTGTATAGACAGGCTGGCACTGAAAAAATTAGTAGTGATAAAAGAGGAGCTAATTTTGAATTCGAACACTATTGGAATATCGCTATAGGGAAATGACGTGACAAGAAGGAATTCTCAGAAGTCCTCGGCTATATATCTGATACATCAAGAAACTTCCGAGACATCCCCTATCTCATAGAAGAGCCTATCTATACTGATAAAGATGATGATCTCTGAGTCAAAAAGAATGTAGAAATAATATTTGATAAAATTTACCGCTCAGAAAAGCTTCCAGAAAGGACTTCATTTAATATCGGCATAGAGTGAGATCGTGGCTGTGGGAAAACATCTCTCATAAATCTCCTCAAAGCAAAACTCGATACCGTACCAGGAACGACAGTATATATGGACTTCAATGTCTGGCGACATCGGGGTGATCTCGCTCAGTCATTTCTAAGTGAATTTATGATATTTCTCAGACAAAAAAAGATTCTATCCAGCTCGACGACTGATAATATAGAGAAGTACGCTCAGCAGATATCAAATGCTCACTATAGTATCTCTCTGATCACTAGTTTTCTCTCTTTATTTCATACAGAAAAGACTGCTCAAGAGCGATACGATGAAATAGCTGATCAGATCAAGATATCTAACATACGAATCGTAGTATTTCTCGATGATCTCGATCGCCTCGATAACTGGTCGAAATGGAACGAAGTATTTGCCCTATTACGAGCATGAGCCAGTTTCTCAAATGTTATATTTGTAGTAGCCTACAGTAAAGAACAGATACTTCAGATGTGGGAGAAAGAGAAAGGTGCGAAATCAGAAGAACTTCTCAAACAAGAAGTAGATAATTATCTGGAAAAGATATTTAACAGTAGTACTCAGCTCGATTATAGTCTCGAGACACTCGATAACGAGCGAGCAAATAAAGAATGAGCTCAGTCAGATATACAAAAATATTTTAGTGATTATCTCTTAAGTGAGATTCTCCCTGGTTTTACTGAAGAAGTACTCAAAATTTGAACTATTAAAGAACATTTCGCTAAAAACAAACAAGAAGCTCTCGATATGCAATTACTGAATCGAGAGGGATGAGAAGATAATCAAGAAGAAAAGATACAAGCGTGCTTTAAAGATTTGACTCTTGATAAAGCCCTGAAGTCGTATTTCAGTTATTGAATATATATACCCTTTAGACAAATATTTACCGTCAAGTTTACAAAAGACATATCACTAGCTTTGAGAAATAACAGTAATAGCTCGTACCAAATAGATACAACAGAGTATTTAGAGCGTACCCCAAGAAAAGTAAAATTTATTATAAACTCAATTGTCTGATATCTCTGGAACCACCAAAACGAAGTAATAGTAGACTTTTTAGATACGATTAAAAATGGGTATTGGTCGCACGCATGAATAGATAATAAATGATCATTTAATTTCTGAGGAAGTTGACTTCCGACTGCGATCAAAAAAGAAATCGGAACTCTTGAGTAGAATGATTAATTTCCTCCAAACTTTCATTTGCATTCCCCCCACTCTCGACTATCCTCCTGGTCTCTCATTTTTAGAAATACCCACCGACTCGTTGTAAAAAACGAGTTTATTTCTTGTCTATACCTCGTGAAATAATGTCAAAAACTCACCCCAATAGTTTTTAACATTGCCCCGTTCTTTTGTCTATGCAGAGCACCTCGGTATATTGATCACATATTGTGATCAATAATGTACGTCAAGCGTATTTTATAGTTTGACTTCACCTATCAAAAGAATACAACTAGGGGAGAAAGAAGATCTAAAAAATACATGGAACTCGAAACCCTCAACCGCATCGTCCGATCTATCGCTGGAAAAGTCCGTAAACAAGACTTTCTAACGTATTTTAAGAAGATATCCCTCATTTCTCTCACCGCAGATGAGGTAGTACTCGGAGTGGTATCGTCTTTTATGCGGGACAATCTCACCCATAAATTCAAGGCGGAAGTCCTCGCAGCCGTCCAGGAAGCCCTTCCGGAGATCGGAAAGATCAAATTTGAAGTCGATCTCAATATCGAAAATCCCTCCAATGCTCTCGTCATCGACTGTATCAAAGAGTACAAAGACCTCCTCAAAAAGCCAAAAGACGACACTATCGTAGAAGACGAAGTAGATGGGATCAATGCTCGCCTCATCAGTGATAAATACCGTCTGGCGAATTTTATCGTTGGCCCTTCCAACCAGCTCCCTTTCGCCGCCTGTGATGCCGTATCTCGCCGACCCGGTGCTGCGTACAATCCTCTCTATATCTATGGAGACGTCGGACTCGGCAAGACGCACCTCCTCCAGGCTACTGGAAATGCGATCCGTACGAAGTTTAAGGATAAAAAGATCATTTATACGACAGCAGATCGGTTTCTCACGGACTATGTGACTTCGGTCAAAAAGCGTACCGTCGACAAGATGCGAGAGAAATACCGAGCCATAGACGTCCTCATCATCGACGACGTGCAGTTTCTCGCTAAAAAAACCCAGACCCAAGAAGAGCTCTACAATATATTTAATATCATGTACGAGTCAGGTCGCCAGATCATCCTCTCGGGAGATAGAGCCCCGCGAGAGCTCGAAGAGCTCGAGCCACGACTCAAGAGCCGTTTTGAATGGGGGATCATCGTCGATATCGGAGTCCCTGACTTTGAGACTCGTCTCGCTATCTTGCAGGAAAAAGCTCGAGCCCGAGAGTTTATCATGTCCCAAGAAGTAGCCGAGTACATCGCCTACAATGCGAGCTCCAACGTACGAGAGATAGAAGGTATCCTCAACCAAATCATCGCCGAGTACGAGCTCCACAATACTCCTCCAACGATCGAAAACGTATCCGCTCGTATGAATCGTCTCGGAGTCACGGATGGTCTCATCACTCAGAAATTTCGTAAGACCTCTGTCAAAAGCTACGATGAGCTCGTCGAGACCGTCAGTCAACACTTCGGAGTCGACAAGAAATTTGTCCTCGGAGACGAGCGACAAAAAGAGTACATGATCCCTCGACAGGTAGCGATGTACCTCCTCAAAAATAAACTCAACTATACCTACGAACGTATCGGGAATATATTTTCTGGTCGAAATCACTCCGCCGTCCTCTACTCTTGTCGTAAACTCGAGAGTATCCTCAAAAAAGATCAACATCTCTACTACGAGGTCAATGTGATACGTGACAAACTTGGATTGTAATACCTTTTTATGCCCCTAGAGATCACTCTCGTCCGTCATGCTGAGTCACTCGCCAACCTTGATACTCATCTCATAAATGGGTATCAACCTCTCGTTCGATTGAGTGATCTGGGAATATCTCAAGCACAAGCACTCGGTACAAAATGGAAGGAAGAAGGGCAAGATTTTGATGCGATATGGACTTCTCCGGCTCTTCGTACGATAAAGACCGCTCAGTATGCTCTATCGCATATTATGTCTATCAGAGGTCTCGTGATAGACGCGAG
>JANOQA010000117.1:0-7727 GCA_031422145.1 bacterium
GCTAGTATTGTCTCTGTGGCACTATCCGTACGTATGACTTATGAATTTATCATACGCCGCAGCCGTTAGCTGCTAGGCTCCCGAACCGTGTCCAGACTTTCCTCAGGATTGCTCCCGTAGAGAGTGTTGTTTTTGGGCAAGCAGAGTATATGAGAAATACGTTAAAAAGGAAGGATTTGTATTTTTGAAAGGGATGATATACTAGGGACCATATTTGTAATCCTTTGTATGAAAAAACTCTCTTTTATCCTGGTAGTACTGTTTGGACTCACTCTCTCGGCTTGCTCAAATCCATTAGCGAAGCCAGAAACCTTTGACGCTGTGATAGCATCTCATTCTAAAGCATTCATAGATAAAATCTGGCCAAGTGGTCTCACCTCAAAGGATCCCATGGAGCAGATCATACAAGGAAGTTTCTCTGGAATCACTCTTTCCGGAGCAATTCAGGGAGGATTTGAGTTTAATACTCAGACGATCGGAAAGGATATCTCCGGAAGTATGTCTCTGAGCGGAAGCATAAAAGATCCGATTCTTGCTGATGCAGGAGGAGATGCAGGGATCGACCTCGGAGTATCTTTTATATCAAAGAGTGGATCTGGATACATAAAACTTGACCGAGTAGATGTTATGACCGGAAACCCCCAGATCGGCGGAATGATCGGCGGATTTGTCGGAGCATTTAAGAATACATGGTTCCTCATCGACGGTGAGGCTGCGAATGCTACTCAGAGCTCTCAGATAGATATGGCACAGGTACGATCTCTCATGGAGACGAACCAATTCATGAAAATGAAAACGGATCTTGGGCGAGAAGGGGGGATGTATCGATACGAAGTAGAGCTTGATAGAGAAGCTCTGATAGTATTCAATGAAAAAATGAGTAAAGCTCTCACTGGTACCGGTATGAATGAAGAAGCTCAGAAAAAGATGCAGGCAACACTCAATACTACGAATCTCGAGGGAACTCTCTCCATCGATGAGGACAACCGAGAATACGGAACATTTAAAGGAAAATTTATGATAGCCGGAAGTGCATCCGGATCGATCGATATTACTGATCCAACAAAGGATTGTTCGAAGGGAGGATGTCTCGATACTTCTTCAAAAGTACAAGAAGGAACGATAGAGTATAGCTTTACCTCAGATGGGATATTTGCTCAGGTAGAAAACACGGAAGAAAAAATAGTAGTCGATCTCAAGCGATCTCTGACGAAATTTACTGGGACTATGACCGTTACTTATAAAAAAGATAACGTCTCGTATCCAGTAAATCTTGAAATCTCTAAAAAAGGTTCTGGGTTTGAGTTACAGATGAGCTTCGATCAGGCAGATCCAAAAGAAACTCTTAAGTCTGGAGTACTGAGCTTCACCGTAGAGACCAAAGAAAAGAAAGATATAGTCATCGAAGCACCAAAAGATGCGAAACCTATCTCTGAAGCAGTTGGAGGACTCCTTGGGGGTATGGGAATGGGGGGTACTCCTGCCTTATCTGCAGATAGTTCCGTAGGGCTACCTGAGAGTAATATTTCACCCGAGTGATTCTCTGACATTTCTCCTACTATGGAGATACTCGAAGAACTTCCTACTATGGAATCAATTCCTAAGACAGAGTAGCTGACAATATTCGATAGATTGAAGGAGTAATAAAAAAAATCTAGGCTTTTAAACCTAGATTGTTTTAAATGATCATCTAAAACAATCTCATCACGCTTGATTCTTGGAGGGGGATAACCCCTCTTTTTACGAGCTCTCCGAAAGATCGTGCAGTAGCCTCTACGTCATTCATAGCGTCATGGGCTCCTTCAAACCATTCTCCAAAGAGATGGCGATGAAGCTCTCCGAGTCGTGGAGCCTTGAAAGAAAATCCTCGTCCCGCAAGTCCACAATACTCGGTTGACGTTCGCATGGTGCAGATCGTCTTCATCGGTTGGTAATCTCCGGGGCGACTGAGTCGTGCCAGTTCGTCTCGGATGACTTGTTCATCGTACTCGATATTGTGTCCGACTACGACATCCGTCGTATTAAGATAGCGTAAAAATCGATCTACGAGGCTTTCTATATACGGAGCATCCACTACATCAGCATCGTATATACCATTTACCTGAGACGCTCCAAATGGGATAGAGATACGGGGTTTGATCATTTCATTGATACGTTCGATCTCTACAAATCCATTCTCTTTGGATATCTCTCCGAGAACACCGGCAAATTGTACTATATAGGGCTGCTCGGCAAGAGATCCTCCACGAGTACTAAATCCAGTGGTCTCGGTATCAAAAACAAATGCTTTCATGAAGATTTTTTATACACAAATATATCAAAATCCTCTCAAAAGCGAAGCTATTTGTGTGAAAATCGAGTATCGAAGCGAGTCGTAGTTTTCTACGATGAGCGAGAAACGGAAGATTTGAACGCAAAGAGCGAGTTTTTCAGAGGATTTACTCTTAGTAGAATTTTTTGTAGTCGTAGCTCTTGAGTTCTGTATCTACCTTTCGAATGAGCTCGAGTATGACTCCTACCGTAATGATCAGTCCAGCTCCAGAGATCAAGAAATCGATCTGAGTGGATCCTGATATATCGATGAGATTGAACTGATTGTTGAGTTTTGTCATGACGTATGGAAATACTGCCACGAGAGCGAGGAATCCTCCACCCCAAAGATTGAGACCATTACTTGCCTTTTCGAGATAATCCGCGGTCTCTTTTCCAGGTCGAATACCAGGGATATATCCTCCTCGTTTTTGGATAGATTCTGCTACCTCAGTAGGATTAAAGACGATCGATACGTAGAAGTACGCAAATCCTATGATCAAAGCAAAGTATACCGCAATATATATCCAACCAGGGTTATTCATAGAGAAATTCTCTGCCATAAAGGTACCTACCGTTGCGAGAGTCCCAGATGATTTAGTAGCGAGTATTTGTCCTATAAGAGAAGGGAATGTTACGATAGATACCGCAAAGATTATAGGGATCATTCCGGCTTGGTTGACTCGAATCGGAAAATATGATCGCTCATCTCGTCCTGTCTTTGTGTAGATGAGGGGAATTTTGCGGTATCCTTCGGTAAATTTAATAATGATAAACACTACCCCAAGTGTAAGTATAAGAAGGGAAAGAAGGAGTACATAGTTATTGACTGAGATGTATCCTCCGATGTGTCCAGGTACTCCTGCTAGAACTCCCGCAAAAATTATAAGAGAAGGTCCGTTCCCTATACCGGACTCATTGATCACGTCTCCGAGCCAAAGGAGGAGCATAGTACCCGCGGTGATACAGATCATAGCCGGAAGAACAATACCCATAAAATTCGAGGTATCAATGAGCGCTCCACCCCCACTCGACCCAACGAGCGTATTAATAAGAAGAATCATCCCGTAACTCTGAGCAAAGGCGAGAGGAAGTGTAAGATATCGAGTGTAGTTGTTGATCTTTTTCTGACCCGCTTCGCCTTCTTTTTTGAGAGCATCTATTTGAGGAATAACTACTCCAAGAAGCTGAATGATAATCACCGCATTGATATAAGGAGCGAGTCCCATGAGAACGATAGAAAAATTCTCAAGTCCTCCTCCGAGAAGTGACGCAAAGAAAGCAAGACCTTGACTTGCCTGAAGAAAGGCTTTAAGATTGGCGAGAGCGTCGACATTTACTCCAGGTACCGGAAGTACCGAAAGAAACTTGTATACCAGCACAAGAGCTATAGTGACAAGAACTTTTTTTCGAACGTCTGAAGAGTCCCAGAGGCGTTTTACGTTGTTGAGTATCATAGATAAAAGTAAGTTAGGGCAATTATAGGAAAAAAGCTGGAAAGTAAACCAAAAGGTCAGTAAAATAGAGAAGAAAATACTCCTTTCATAAAAAGAGTCTCATCGAAAGAAGAAAGTCTCAAATAAAAAGAAGGCAAAGCCTTCTTTTCGTTACTCAGAGTATACTTTATATAAGCTCTACTTTTCCTCCTGCTTTCTCAATAGCGACCACTGCTGTTTTGGAGGCTTTATTTGCCGTGATAGTGATAGCCACATCAATAGCTCCATTTCCAAGTACCTTGAGCGGAAGTCCATTGGATCGAATCACTCCATGTTCTACGAGAGTCAGAGAGTCGAATGAAGTAATCTTTTTTTCTGTTATCAAAAGAGCGAGAGTATCAAGATTGACAAGATTGAACTCTACTTGATTCCATTTTGTAAAACCTCGAGCTTTTGGAATTCTTCGGAAAAGAGGAGTCTGTCCTCCTTCAAATGCTGGATTGAATTTTCCATTACCAGTACGAGAGCCTTGACCTTTGACTCCACGACCAGCGTAGGTACCTTTTCCAGATGCATTACCTCGTCCGACTCGTTTTCTTTCTCGAGTAGAACCTGGGTTTGCGCTGACGGATGTTTGATTAAGCATGGTATTGTAAATTATTACGCTGATTTAGGCGTCTTTTTAAGAGCTTTAGCTGGTTTTTCAGTGTCTGACGAAGCGATGGGAGATACTGAAGCTTCTGTATCTCCTGCAGCAGCTACTTTCTTTGTAGAAAAACCAGCTGTATCAGTAGCTTTGAGTCCACCGAGAGCCTTGAGAGCGGCTCGTACGTTTGTCAGAGGATTTGCTGCACCGTATCGTTTAGCGATGACATCTTTCAGTCCCGATACGAACATGAGTTTTCGAATAGCTCCTCCCGCGATAATCCCCGTCCCTTCTACGGCTGGATGGAAAAACATAGTCGTAGACTTGTAGTTTGCCGTGATCTGATGAGGAATCGTATTATTGACGATCGGAAAAGTAATGAGATTTTTCTTTGCATCACGATAGGCTTTTTCGATAGCTACGGCTACTTCTCCTGCCTTTCCTGTACCGAGTCCTACGGTACCTTTCTCATTTCCGATAACCACTGCAGCTCGAAATCGAAGCTGTCGTCCTCCAGCAGTTACTCGAGTAACTCGAGCTACTTCGAGAAGTTCATCTTTGTATTCTTTTTGAACATCCTTGAAGTTCCCTCCTTTTCGTGGGCCACTTCCTCGGCGGTCATTTTTTTCGTTTCGTACCTCTGACATATGGGTGAGATTAAAATACAAGTCATTCACTTCGAGCAGCATCTGCGAGAGCTTGTACTCGACCAGCGTAGTGAAAACCACCTCGATCAAATACAATAGTAGTGACTCCTGCCTTGAGAGCAAGTTTTGCTACGGCTTTTCCGACTTCTTGAGCTTTCTCGGTCTTATTTCCTTTTTCGATCTTGAGATCTGAAGAGGAAGCGAGAGTTTTTCCCGCTACATCATCGATTACCTGAGCGTAAATAGAAGTATTTGATCGAAATACCGCAAGTCGTGGTTTTTCTGCAGTACCAGAGACTCGAGCCCGAATCTTGGTATGTCGTTTTATGCGTTTTTTTACAGTATCTAACATGGTGGTATGTATTATTTAGCTCCCTTACCGGCGGTCTTTCCTGCCTTACGACGTACGTATTCTCCTGCGTATCGGATTCCTTTTCCTTTATAGGGTTCTGGTTTCTTGATACCTCGGATCAAAGCAGCAAAGTATCCTACTTGTTGCTTGTCGATACCGCTGATATAGATCATATTCTTCTCTTTCTCGTGAGCGGTAACTACTACCCCCTTAGGAGCATCAAGTACTACTTTGTGAGAAAATCCAACCGCGAGAGTGAGTTTTGTTGGAGAGTTGATTTCAAATTTGTACCCTACTCCCTGGATTTCTAAAGTCTTTGTGTATCCCTGAGATACTCCAAGTACCATATTCGCAACGAGGGCTCGAGTGAGTCCCCAAAATGCTCGATCTTGAGAATTATCTATTTGAGCTACGGATACTACGAGAGTACTTCCCTCTTGAACGAGGGTCACTGACTCTTGAAGGGTAAGAGAGAGTTCTCCCTTGGTACCCTTGACTGTGATCTTCTTCCCTTCGATCGTAGCAGTAACACCTGCGGGGATTTCGATAGGAAGCTTTCAGACTCGAGACATATAAAATTATGGTGATTATTAGAAATTTCTAGAAGATTTCACAAAGAAGTTCTCCTCCGACTCCAAGACTTCGAGCCTCGTATCCCGTTACTATTCCCTTTGGAGTAGAAAGTACGTAGATTCCGAGACCATTTCGAGATCTCTTTATATCAGAAGCCTTGATATACATTCTCTGTCCAGGCTTACTAACACGGCGAAGAGTAGGTACGTATTTGGTAACACGTACATCATTGAGCTCTATAGCAATAGATCTCTTGTCTTCTGATACTTCGTAAGAAACGATGTATTGATTCTTTTTCATGACTCGAAGGAGTTCTGATTTAAGAAAAGAGTAAGGTACCTCTACTGCACTCAAACGAGCGAGATATCCATTTCGGATACGAGTAAGAAGGTCGGCGATTGGATCGTTGATCATATGTTCGTTATATTATACTACCAGCTAGATTTACGTACCCCCATGAGTTCTCCAGAGTTGGCTCTCTCACGGACACAGATACGACACATGTCGAATTTTCCGATATATCCATGAGCTCGTCCACAGACCGAGCATCGGTTGTAGAGTCGTGAGGAGAAAGTAACCTTGATACCAAGGGCATGCGCGCGATCAGCTTTGATTCGAGCGTTAGCGCATTTATTTACGAGTGCTTTTCGTGCCATATTAGCGAGAGAAAGGGAAATGAAGTGAGTCGAGAAAGGCCTTAGAATGATCTTTTGACTGTGCCTTAAACTTAAAGGTAATCTGAAGTCCATGTGGCTTTACTACGTCGAGCTGAGGAACCTCTGGAAAAATAGTATGTTCCTTGACTCAGAAATTAAAGTTTCCAGCCTGATCAAAACCTCGAGCAGAAATACCTCGAAAGTCTCGAACTCGTGGAAGGATGACTCCAATGAGTTTTTCAAGAAAAGCGTACATTCGCTCTCCTCGAAGAGTAACCGTCATTCCAACAGGCATCCCCTCTCGAAGTTTAAAGTTAGAAATAGATTTCCTTGATGCATTTATTTTTGGCATCTGACCAGCAATAAGAGCAAGATCATTTTTGAGAGAAGAAAAATCTTTATTCCCCGAAGCCACGTAGCTTCCAATACCCATATTAAGAACGATTTTCTCGATTCTTGGGAGTTGCATAGGATTTTCTATTCCCAAATCTTTTTGAAGTTTTGGAAGAATAGTTTGTGTAAGGGTTTCCTGATATGACATATACTATTATTTAGCGAGGGTTTTACCTGATTTCTTGGCAATACGTATTTTCTTATTTCCTTCCATCTTAAATCCGACACGAGTAGGTTTTTTTGTATCGGGATCAATGATCGCTACATTAGAAACATGTAGAGACATTTCCTTTTCAATGATTTGTCCAGGCTGACCATTAGCTGGTTTTACGTGCTTTTTAGCCTTGTTAATACCGGCTACTACCACACGCTCTCTTTCGAGAAGTACCGAAGTAACCGTACCCTGTTTGTTCTTATCTTTTCCCGCGATGATCTCGACGAGATCTCAAGTGTGAATTTTCATAGTTCTTTAAATTACTTCTGGGGCAAGAGATATAATCTTCTGAAAACCCTTATTTTTGAGTTCTCGAAACACGGGTCCGAAAACACGAGTTCCTTTCGGCTCTCCGTCATCATTGATCAAAACACAAGCGTTGTCGTCGGATCGTACAAAAGTTCCATCATCTCGTCGGACTTCTGCACTGATACGTACTACTACTGCCTTTTGAACAGATTTCTTTTTTACGGAACCTTGAGGAAGTGCTTCTTTGATAG
>JANOQA010000118.1:0-6696 GCA_031422145.1 bacterium
TTTCTCATCTACTCGGTTGTACTGCATAAATACATTATTCCAGATTTCCATCCAGTTTTTGCTATCACTCCCCTTGTTTGATCCTACTGGTGGAAGTCCTACTCCAACATAGTAAAATATCTCCGTATCTGGTCCGCACGGCCCCGTAGGTCCAGCCGCCCACCAGTTGTCCTCAGCAGGAAGGTACGCGATCCGATCTGGTGGTACACCAAGGGATTTCCAGATATCCGCAGAGTCTTCGTCTCGAGGGGCATTTGTATCTCCCTCAAATACCGTCACCGAAAGCATCCGAGGATCGAGAGCGAGCCAGTCCGGACTCGTGAGAAACTCCCATGACCAAGTGATCGACTCTGTCTTAAAATAATCGCCGAGCGACCAGTTCCCGAGCATCTCAAAAAAGGTGAGATGTGTATCGTCTCCGACATCGTCGATATCCCCGGTTCGTACGCATTTCTGGATATCTGCGATACGTTTCCCCATGGGGTGAGGCTGTCCGAGGAGATACGGTACGAGCGGCTGCATTCCCGCGGTATTAAAGAGGACGGACGGATCATTTTCGGGGACGAGCGGAGCCGAGGGGATGATAGCGTGATCTTTTGTTTTGAAAAATTCGAGGTATTTAACCGCGATATCGCGAGAATGGTAGGTGGTCATGGTAAAAATAGATCCAGTAAGGTATCTAGGGTATCGAAAAAACTAGGAAATTCAACTCTTATGCATCAATCAAGTCTCCTTTAAGTGGAGCTCGAAGAACGGTATTTTCATCATTTCCACGAAAAGTCAGAAACATGAAATCTCACTTGAGGGTTTGATTTCGTGAAAATCGAAATTCTATGATATCTTTGAGTGAAATCCGAGAAAGTGGAGTATTTAATTTGTATGCTTCGAGTACCTCTGGAGAAGCCTTTCCTCCTCCATAGTTTATAACAAAATATGGTTGTTCAAGATGCAAGATTCTTTCTTCTTTATTGTAGCGTATTCCCTTTTTCTCAAGAGCTTGTGCAGTATCAGAATCAATGATCACATCCCCCTCATAGGTATATCCAATATTGATAGACTCAAGCTTTTCCCCATTCGACAGTACGAGTCGATCTTTTCCAAATTTCACCGTAAACATTCGAGTATTTGACGAGCTAATCGAGATAGAGATTCATGCTATGGGAGGTATATCCCCTTCTATATTTAATGGCTTTGCATGTTTTATCGCCTGCATGAGGAGGGTCGCAAATTGATCCTGAAATGCTCGAGAAAAACTTCTCCATTTTTCATGAACCATATGAAATACAGATGCTTCAACTATATCTGCTACAAGTGTACCTGGAGTCATAGATCTGATAAATTCCAATAACTCTTTCTCATTTCCTACCATATCAATACCCGCATTATCAAATCGTAGCTTTGTAGAGTCTATGACTTCTGGTACTACAGGAATATCTTTTGGAGATATGGGAGTACTCGTTTCCTGTCAATGAGCAAAAAGTGCCGCTGAACCTACTGTGGTAGCTACTACACCAGTGATAAATTGTCTTCTTTGCATATATATAAATTATAAATCTTTTTTATTTTCTTTCGCCCGCACGGTCCGCAGATAGAGTCCCTGTACCTGGAGCCTCGCCCATTCGGTCTTTCTCAGAAATTTAAGACTGGATTGCTTACTGGGATTTTCCTGGAAACACTTGATCCGGATAAGCTCCCCAAGCTCTGCAAATCCATACTCCGCTATGAGTGTATCGACGATATGTTCGAGGGTTACTCCATGTAGGAGTGGATCAGAGAGATTGGCAGTACCAGGAGTCATAAATCTTATAGTAAAATAAGGGCGAGTACGGCAGCAGCTACTCAGAGCCCAAGAGTCCCCATACTATGTGGCGAAGAAGGAGAACTAGCCTTGTGAGCATGGGCTTTTGGAGCATGGTGTCATCCACCTCCGTGGCTGGCTGCTTTTTTTGCGGGAGCGTGAGATGGCCCATGAGCCGGTCCGTGACCTGCCATACGTGATTTATTATATATTTCACGTACTCTACTCGAAAATGCTATATTGCAAGGAAATATTACCCCTTCAAATACTTTTGAAATTTCTCTCGTATCTTCGCTACTTTTGGAGCCACGACAAAGGTACAGTATCGAGCGTCTGGGTTGTTTCTCAGATAGTCCTGATGATACGACTCTGCCGTATAAAAAGTCTCCAGTGAGCGGAGCTCTGTCACGATCTGGGTAGGATAGACTCCTTCCTTCGAGAGGCGATCTATATATGCCTGAGTCTCTGAGAGATCTTCCAGTGTTCCAAATACTGCACTTCGGTATTGTTCTCCGGCATCACCTCATTGTCGGTCTCGACTCGTCGGATCATGCGAAGTAAAAAACACATCGAGAAGGGTCTCATACGGGAGAATCTCTGGATCATGCGTCACTTCGACGACCTCGATATACCCACTTACCCCGGAGCAGATACGCTCATAGGTCGGATACGGGATACGTCCTCCCATATATCCAGATCGGAGCTCGACGACTCACTCGATCTCTCGTAAAGGGGCTTCGATACACCAAAAACATCCCCCTCCGAGATAGATCTTTTTGAGAGCTGGAGCCGAAACAGCCTCTGGAATAAATCTCATCGAGAGAGAGTTGACGCAGTGACGAGTATTTTTCTCAGTCAGTTTTTCTCCGATAAATACGTGGCCCAGATGACCGCCACAGTTGGCACACGTGATCTCGGTACGACGACCATCGGAGTCCGTCGTCCATTGTACTCGACCTGGTAGAGCATCATCAAAGGCAGGCCATCCACAAAGCGAGTCAAACTTCATCTCCGAGCTAAAAAGAGGAGTTCCACACTGACGACAGAGAAACGTCCCAGTCTCAGTATGGTGATTGTATTCTCCAGAGTTTGGAGGTTCAGTACCCTTATCGAGGATGATATGTGATTCTTCGGGGGTGAGTGAGTTCAGCATAGGTAAAGGATTATATTCCGCTATATGTGAGTATTTCCTTCACTATCTCATCTATACTTAGTATATCTGATCGAAATATAGGAGCATCTAGATTTTTCTCTCGCTGGTAGATCTCTGATAACTCCCGAAATCTCTCCAGAGAAGTATTGGATATGGTGGTAGATTTATTTGCTTGGGCGGAGGCAACTCGCTCGAGGAAACGAGTCTCGAGGATTTGTGTATCTGCCTCGAGATTTATTTCAAATACCTCGTACTGAGCTTTCTTTGCGAGATCAATAATCCGTTTTCGGAGTGTTCGGAAAAGTCCTGCGTCACAGACCACGTTATACCCGAGAGCAAATATCTTTTCCGCTACTGCCAGGAGGAGTTCTTCTGTCAGAGCTTTATGTTTATCTGGAGTATACCCAGCAAATCCCCATTTGAGTTTATCGTAGGAGAGATGATAGATTTCTCTCTCTTTCATGATATCTACTATGGTGGTAGATTTCCCAGCACACGAATTACCATTGAGATAGATGAGTTTCATAAGAGATTATTTTATCGAGCTTTCTTGGGAGATACCTTGCTCTTTTTTTGAAAAAATACATATCCAAAAACTCCCACCATCCATACGATACATACCCCTACTCCGATACGCTGAAGTGAGTCAGTATGGGCTACTATATTGGCAATGAGAGCCCAGATGAGGACGAGTCCGGGGATGTATACTCGATATCGGATAGCTACAAAGGTATGTACGAGCGTAGCTATAGCAAGTCCGATGATCGCCCAGATATTTTCTCCGACTATCCCGATATTTGCTATCATGGGTGTAGAGACCGCTACGATAGCTACATTGGCAGTTGTGGCCACGGTGATCCATCCGAGATAGAGCTCACTCGTATATCGAGCCCACTTTGACTCCTGGCGAGAGAGATGGAGACTCCAGAGACAAAGTCCGAGTATCGCGAGCATAACTCAGAGAGAAATCCACTGATAGAGATAATGAAACGGGAATAGCCAGATCGCTGAGAGAAGGATCGCGAGAGAAAACACGATCGTAAATCTCTGAGAGAGTTTGACATACCCCAGAGCTACTGATACCGCAAGAGCCCCCCAAGTGAGATAGATGAGCGACCAGATACTAAATGCGTATCCCGCAGGAGTGATAGTATTAGCATACATATCTGATACAACACCCTGAGACATACCATTGAGTGGAAATCCAAAATTTGGTACACTTACGAGCGTAGTGAATCCTACCGTAGCTAGGACCGTGATGAGGAGGAGGTATCGCATGAGAAATGAGGTTAGAGTGAGAGTATACTCGGAAATTTGTATCTCCCCTATTTCGATGTATCTCTACAGATATCGCCGCATATTAAGGAGATAGTTCGAGACAAATATCTCTCGCATGAGACTGACGTCACCTAGTTCATAGATGGCGAGGATAGCATTGATATAGTCTCGATCTTTGACCTGGAGGAAACTAAACGGCACAAAACCATACTTGAGAAGTGGGATATTGGCACTGATACGAGATGTACGTTTATTGATATCCATAAACGACTGAAAATATGGGATGAATACCAAGATAAATAGCGATTGTTCGAACGGATTTTTGATTTCACTGAGTTTTTTGAGAAAGATATCAAATTGCTCTGATATCTGAAAGTGATTATCGAGAGGAGTATACGAAGATCCTCCGATGCTGACCTCAGAGGTACGAATCTTGCCAAGATAATCATCGAGAAGAAGTCACTTTCCCAGGAGTGTATGAATATTTTGAAATTCAGAGCGTATATACTCTATAGTTGTACGATTTTCGATGATATATTTGATCGCATTTTTATGGTTCAGTATCATCTGAGTCTCGAACGGACTCTTTCCATCTGGAGAGGTATTGTATTTGATGAGTACCTCAGTATCGAGATAGCTATAGGTATTTCCTTCGAGCTTGGATGATGAAAAACTCAGGTCGATCAAGAGATTTTCTATCGCACGGATATTCACTCGATAGTCGTAGGTAGAAAGCCCTTCTAGGTCTACATATTCAGATTGAATCCTTTCATATGCATCCCCAAGAAATGAGGTAACATTTGGGATATATGAGCCGAGAAAATCGAAGTTATAGGATTTCTTTGGGCGGTCGAAGAAAGGGATCTGCAGGTAGCTAGTAGGATTGGTCCGTTTTTTGTACACTCCTTTTGCAATCTCCTGTAACAAACCCTGCTCTGTAAGTTCAGTAAAATCTCGATATATAGTAGTTCGCTCTACATCTGCTATCTCCACTACATCAGATACCTTGATCGTTTCTTTTCGATCCAGAAGCTCTAAAATATATTTTTTTCGATCTTGTTTATTCAATTTTTAGACTTTATGTTGCACAGAATTATAGTTTATGTTGCATATTTTGCAACATTATTAGGGAAATAGTGCAACATTAAATAAAAATACAATCTGATATATTCTCTACTCTCCCCTCTTTTGTACTAATAGACTCAGTCGCACCATCGGTTTACCTGAGGGAGTGACACCCTGAGGAGACTCGGTGACTTCTTGGAATAGGATTTCCCATCCAGTATAGAGATCGAGTATCTCTACTACCGAAGGAAAAAACGGATCATTCACATATTCCGTAGCTCCGTGGGGAGACTGATCGAGGAATAGTACGAGAGCATTTAGTCATCCTATATTTGTATGTTCCTGCATGTGAAACACTACCCGGAGAGCATCTTCTCTCTCTAGAAAGTGAAGTACTCGAAGACAGATCAGAGCATCATAATCCTGAGTGAGGATATGCTGGCTCGCATCGCTCTCGGTGATCACTATGTCCAGACGACCATCAGTCACTCTCTTTTGGAGATCTTCGAGTGGAGCTCGAGCGATATCTTGTGCATGGACTCTATATCATCTCTGAGCGAGAGGAATAGCATTTCGTCCTCTCCCAGCTCCATATTCAAATACTGATCCTCATGAGACTTTTTCTACGAGGATCTGTACGATAGGATCCATACCTTGATCTGGATCCATCATATCCCAATATACTTGGTTCTCGTATTTGAGGTTTTGGAGAGTGAGGTAGGGGGATTTTGGAGAAGTGATCATAGACTATACATTAACTAGGGAAAGTCGTATCATGAAAAAATATCTTTCGATCTTTCCACTGCGAGATATCCGTATCGACGAGTCCATGACCATGAAATCCAAATTCAGAAGTCCATATATCTCCATATTTACCGCTTGGAGGAAGAGAGAGTCATCACTCGATACTAAATCTTTTTGCTACTTCTTCTGGAGCAAATTTGATTCACCGAGAGATAAGATAGTCTCAATATACTCTACAAATCTGATGATCTTCTGGATGAGTATCGACAATACACGGATCAATCGCGAGCATATCTAAGAGCTTCTTACTCCGGAGACTAAATCCTCCGTTTCCTACGTTCTTTCCATCTTCATACCACCAGGGAGCTCCTATGTAGTCATACCGGAGGAAATCATTCATCCAAGCCTCTGGCCGTAAGATAAATCCATCATACTGAACTATGAGGACATAGTCGGTCTCTACATAGTGAGTTAATTCTTTGATCATGAAAGATGAATACTCCTCGATAGAGTTGACAGTGCGAGGTATTACTTGGATGCCAGTCTCAGTCGCATACTCGATCGGGGTACTCGTGATGATCTTTTTACTCACAAAGTCACAGTAGTGTTCACATACCTCAAAAGCCTTTCTGAGTCGATCAAAATGATGGTCTACTCC
>JANOQA010000119.1:0-11612 GCA_031422145.1 bacterium
TACGGAAGGTAGGACCCGAGCTCATCCATATCATCGAAAGTGAGAGTTTCCTCCAGAGTGCAGAAGGCTCCGTCGAATCATATGATATACTACCCGCTTGGATCGATCGGATCAGTGAATTCATCACGGTCGATCTCTCAGATCTCACAGTCGTAGCAGACGCTGGAAATGGGGTTGCTGGAGTCTATATGACGGCTCTCGCAGAGAAGCTCGGCTTTATTCTCATACCTCTGTATTTTGAGCCAGATGGTAATTTTCCAAATCATCATCCCTCCCCGATCGAATCTAAAAATATGGTAGATCTCCAAAGGGCAGTCACCGCTCATCAGGCAAATATCGGAGTCGCATTTGATGGAGATGCGGATCGAGCAGTCCTCTGTGATAGCACGGGGCACATCATCTCTCCGTCTATTACCATGGCAGCGATCGCTGAATACATACTCCACACCAAGTGAGCTGGAAAGATCCTCACCAATACTCCGACGAGTCATATCGTACGAGATACGATCACTCGCCTCGGAGGTACGACTCTCATCGAAAAAGTCGGAAATGTCTATCTCAAAGCTCGTATGGAAAATGATCCCGAGATAGTATTTGCTGGGGAACACTCGAGTCATTATTTTTTCCCGAATCTCGGAAATATCGACTCAGGAGTAGTGGCCTTTCTCGTCTTTCTGGAATACATGGGGCAGTTTGAGCTCTCGGCAATGGAAGTAATCCAAAAATATAGTACTTACTCAAATATCGAAGAAACGAACTATACCGTAGCTTCCGTCTCCGAAGTGATCGAGCGGATTTCTGGAGCGTTTCCAGATGGTATACAAGATCGTACAGATGGACTCACGGTCACCTATTCTGACTGGTGGATGAGTATACGAGGCAGCTCAAATGAGCCACTCATTCGACTCAATCTCGAAGCGAATACTCCCGAGATCCTCGAGCTCCGAAAGACCGAGATTTTGAAATATATAAAATAATCCCCTCCTCCGAATATCCCGAGTAACTATGAGTGGTCAATAATCTTTCTCGCTCATTTCTCAATCCTGTGTATAGTACTCCTATGACCGACCCATCTACCGCCTCGCTCCTCGCTGAGATCGATGATCTCAAAAGAAAACTCGACGTCAGTGCTCGCTGGATGAAAAGAGAAGTCCAGCAAAGCGCCCACAAGATCGTCGCTCGAAAGGTGACAAAGATGTCCGAGAATGATCGGATGGATTTTATGAAGGAAAACCAAGAAGAAATCATCGCCAATCGTATCCGATGATATTTTGGAGAACTTCTCCTCCTCAATGCTCCCCGAAATACCGTAGAATATCTCATCGACTCGGAGATCAGCTATTTTACGCTTTCTAAAATGCCATCCGGCGATGGAGTATCCGTCGTGAGCTCGTACAATAAAATACTCGACTCCTTAATAGAATCCATCGTCACGAGTGGATATCGCCGATTTGCCCTCAAACAAGGTCCCGTGATCCTGCGGACCAATGACCCTCTTGAAAAAGCTCTCCATCTCGTCATATCTAAAAAATATACCCTCTCGAGTGGTCGTATCTATGGTCTGATAAAAGCACTCCGAAATGGAGAAAAACTGTATGAGTTTGGTGAGTATTTTAAACGCTATCTCGATAAGTATCCGACACTCCGAGATCTCCTCATGAACGATACATTTTTCAAACCCTACGCTCGACTCATCGAGAGTGAAGTATTTGGTGGAAAGCGTCATAACGGTCGTATTTCTCTCGAAGAAACCACGGACGCTCGAGGGATACTCGTCGGCAACTATCAAGATCGTGATGGACTCATCTATCAGCTCCTCCTCCATGCGAGCGTCCTTTTTTAGATCTTCTCTCCCCTACAATATATCTCGGAGTTCTTCGAGTTCTTCGAGAGTGAAATACCCCAACATATTCAAAAATTGAGTTTTTTGTTCCTCGGACATATCAGAGTTTTGTATACGGATTTCGATGGGTACCTCGACGAGGACTTGAGTCTCTGAGTACATGAAATAATATTGGGTTGGCGAATGTGATTTTATATCTATATATAAACATTAAATAGTAAATATGTCAACAAATCTCCCTCCTATTTCGTATCGAGTACTGGGTATAGATCCCGGGACGACGACGGTCGGATTTGCAGTGATCGAAGTCCAAGATAGAAAGCGAACTATCCTAAATTTTGGAGTGATCCATACCACTCCAAAGATCGATATCGGACTCAAGCTCCTCGATATAGATCGAGATCTGACCGAGCTCATCGATACCTATCGTCCGACTCTCTGTGGGATTGAAAAACTCTTTTTCTTTAAAAATCAGCGTACCGTCATCGATGTCGCTCAGAGTCGATGAGGTATCCTCCAAACTCTCTATCGAAAGTGAGTCTCAGTAGTAGAATACACTCCCCTCCAGGTAAAGAAATGAATCTGTGGAAATGGGATCGCCCCCAAAAAACAAGTACAAAATGCTCTCAAGATTATCTTTGATCTTGAGAGCATACCGACTCCAGACGATGCCGCAGACGCCCTCGCTATCGCCTATATCACGAGCCTTCGACCTCCTACGATCAGCTAGACTTTATAGCTCACTTCTTTTACTTCTTTGGATTTTGTATGAGCGGATCGAGTCCCTCGAAGGAGACCGAAAGTGAGCTGCGATAGGAGCCAAGATACTTCATACAAGATAGGTATTCTAGAAAAGGGTCGCTCTCCTATACTCGCAAGTCCCAAAAACATCGGGATAGTTAAAAGAAGGAGTATTGGATCATATACTCCATATATGAAGACTCCGACGGTAGAGAGAAAAGTTAGGACGATTCATTGTCCGACGGCAAACGCATATCGATATCTTCCTGGAGCAAAAAACCAAGAAATAAATATGAGATTGATCCCTGGTATATATATCAGATACGGGGAAAATGGAGACGACGTCTCGGTACAATACGCCTCGAGCTCTTTTTCAAATATTTCATCCGATACCTCCCTCTCGGAGAGGCGCCGAGACCATGAAAGCTCGGATCTTTTCCCTATGATAGCCTGACCTATATCCAAAAGATATCTCGGTATCGTACGCAGAGCTCGCATGATGAGGGTGAGTGATGGTATCCAAGTAAAAAATCTGAGGAATGTCGGACTTACTCCAAAGGCCAGATGAAACGCAAGCCCTACTACGATCAATATCTGGAGAAAAACCAGCGAATAAAACGCACTATCTCCTCGTGAAAAAGCGAGTGAACAGAGTATGAGTACCCCGAGCAGTCCGGATATTCGTACCCCGAGATCTGTCAGAGCTGATGGAAGAGTGCGTGCTATCCAGAGAGAAGTACCTGGTATAAAGGCGAGAATAGTCCGTATCGTCTCAGACTCTCCTTTTGGCAGGCTCATATCTATCTCGGAGTTGAGAGATAGATCATCCATAGCTCTAAGAGTCGAATGCCCCTGAAAGGCTCGGTACGCCGAATACATGAGATAGAGAAATATCGCCCCTACCGCTAATATGAGTACGAGTGAGCTCAGACGAAATGGAAGATAGCCCGCTGTATACGAGAGCAGAGGTCATACTATATATACATGAGCGATCAGATAGGCTATGAAAAGTCCGTATACGAGGGTCGCTCGGCGAGCGTGAGATCTGACAAATTCCTGAGAAAAATCAGGATTATTTCGAGCGAGGAGAAAGATAGGACCGAGAAAGAAGTAGCTGATAGCTGCATTGATACGGATCTGAGAGGAAAGGGAATTCATACAGCTATGATAGCGTACTCTTTCAGATAATTCCAACTTCTTCACGTGTTTGAGGAGATGATCGAGTTGACTAAGTACTATATATACTAAAAAGATAGAGATTACTCTATCTAACCAGACAAAAAAACTCACCATAACAGTGAGATTTTTTAAGATATTTTTTGGTTGCGGAGGTTCGAATCGAACGAACGACCTCAAGGTTATGAGCCTTGCGAGCTACCACTGCTCTACTCCGCGATGTGGATTACTTCCGTTGCATTCTCTGTATAAACCTGATTAAAGCAAGTTTAATGGTGCCAATGAGTGGAATTGAACCACCGACCGCAGGGGTATGAATCCTGTGCTCTACCACTGAGCTACATTGGCAAGTGGGCAGAGAGTATACAAAATGATGGATCTGTCAACGAAAAAGATGTCCATAGGACTCCTCTAAATATAGACATATGACCCTCTTTCTCATTTGACTTCAGGCATCTTTTCTCTATTATCTGGCGGTCTCAATCGAGTCTTTTTTTAATTCTACTTATGGCCATCGCAACTGACCTCCGAAATGTCCGAAACTTCGGTATCTGTGCTCACATCGACGCAGGTAAGACGACTACTTCAGAACGTATCCTTTTCTACTCTGGTAAATCTCACAAGATCGGAGAAGTTCACGATGGAGCAGCTACTATGGACTGGATGGAGCAGGAGAAGGAGCGAGGTATCACGATCACCTCAGCAGCGACTACTACTTCTTGGAAGGGTATTCAGCTCAATCTTATCGATACCCCAGGTCACGTAGACTTCACGATCGAGGTAGAGCGTTCTATGCGAGTCCTCGACGGAGCCGTAGCAGTATTTGACGCTTCTCAAGGAGTAGAGCCTCAGTCTGAAACCGTTTGGAAACAGGCCGATAAATATGGAGTTCCTCGTATCGCCTTTGCCAACAAGATGGACAAGACCGGAGCGTCATTTAAAATGACCCTCGAATCTATCAAGACTCGACTCACAGGTCCTACCAAGATCCTTGCTATCCAACTCCCGATCGGAGAGGAAAATGAATTTTCTGGGATCATCGACTGTGTCGAGAAAAAAGCATACCGTTTTGAAGGGAAAATGGGAGAAACAGTGGTAGAAATGCCTATCCCAGAGAGCTACGTAGACGAAGTAAATGAAATGCACCTCGGGATCATCGAGCGAGCCGCTGAGCAAGACGATACACTCATGGAGAAATTCTTCGAAGCCGGGACTCTCACGATCGACGAGATCAAACAGGGTCTTCGAAAAGGAGTCGTACAAGACGCCCTCTACCTCCTCCTCTGTGGATCATCCCTCATGAACAAAGGAGTCCAGCTCGTACTCAATGCGGTAGTTGACTACCTCCCTTCCCCGCTCGATATCAAAGACGGTACGATTAGTGGTCTCGACGCAGACGACGAGACCAAGACGATCACCTACAAACAGTCAGAAAGTGAGCCTCTTGCGGCTCTCGCATTTAAGATCATGACCGATCCATTTGTCGGACGTATCACGTTCGTACGAGTATATTCTGGTGTCCTCAAGTCAGGATCCTACGTACTCAATCCTATCTCTGGACAGAAAGAGCGTATCGGACGACTCCTCCAGATGCACGCCAATCAGCGGCTTGAGATCGACTCGATCCCAGCTGGAAATATCGGAGCCGTCATCGGACTCAAAGATACCAAGACGGGAGATACCCTCTGTGAAGAGTCCAAGCCGATCATCCTCGAGCGAATGGAGTTTCCAGAGCCAGTTATCTCGATCGCCGTAGAGCCAAAGACAAAAGCCGACCAGGAGCGAATGGGTATGGCTCTCGGAAAACTCGCCGAAGAAGATCCATCTTTTCGAGTTTCTACTAACTCTGAAACTGGTCAGACGATCATGGCAGGTATGGGAGAGCTTCACCTCGAGATCCTCGTAGACCGAATGAAGCGAGAGTTCAAAGTAGAAGCCAACGTAGGAGCTCCTCAAGTAGCCTACCGAGAGACGATCACTCACTCAGTAAAAGATCAGCAAGGAGTTCACAAGAAACAGTCCGGAGGTCGAGGACAGTTTGGAGATGTGACGATCAGTTTTGACCCGATCACTCCAGAGGAGCGACGAGCGGATCCTGAGACGCTCGTAGATGAAAATGTATTTATCAACAAGATCGTCGGAGGAGTCATACCAAAAGAATACATCCCAGGTATCGAAAAAGGACTTAAAAAAGCCTACGCACGAGGTCTCATCGCTGGATACCCGATCGTAGACGTCAAAGCGACTCTTACCTTTGGTAGCTACCACGATGTCGACTCGAATGAACTCTCATTTCAGCTCGCTGCAGTAAAAGCATTTCGAAATGCAGCTGGTAAATCCAAACCAGTGCTCCTCGAGCCTGTAATGAAAGTCGAGGTAAATACTCCCGAAGAATACATGGGAGACGTCCTCGGAAATCTCAACTCCAAGCGAGGTCAGATCACCGAGATGACCGAGCGAGGTATGGCGAAGATCCTTCGAGCCTATGTACCTCTCGCGGAGATGTTCGGATACTCTACGGATCTCCGATCTACTTCACAGGGTCGAGCGACCTACGTGATGGAGTTCTCTCATTACTCTCAAGTTCCTGCGAATATCACGGAGAAGATCCGAGCGGAGCGAGGAGTGAAGTTTGAAGAAGATGATGAGTAGACGATCAGTCTCAGAAACAAATAATCCCCTCAATTGAGGGGATTATTTTGAGAGATACTAGATCCGATGTCTCTCTATTACTTCTTTATAGTTTTCCTTGTTGCTTGTCTATCTACCACTCCCTTTTCTATCCGAGTACCTCACTGAGAGACTCCTGATCCCATCAGGTGATCTACGAGCGTAGATTCTACTCCATCAAATATGATTACTTTCCTCCCTTCGATCGCAGCATCTCGAGCAACCTGAAGTTTTGATGCCATACCACCCGTTCCAGGATTTGTTTTCCAGCCTGCACCAGTGAGCTCAGTGATCCTTTTAGGAGTGAGACTATCCGGATTCATCGTCTCATAGCGAAATCCATCTTTTCCATAGACTCCATTCGTTGCGGTCATGATAGCGAGTATTTCAGCTCGTACGAGACGAGAGAGGAGGAGCGAATTGTGATCATTATCAGAACCGAGTCCGAGGGCTACGATCTCTTCGGTCGTAGCGGGGTCATTTTCATTGACGATCGGAAGGATATTATGTTTCCAGGCAGTATGTATAAAGTCTCGGAAACTTTTAGATTGAGACCCTTCATCGGTGAGTCCAGCATGGGTGACGAGGAGTTGGGCTGTTTTTATTTGATGTCTCGCAAATCTATGCATCCAATTCATATATAAAAGAGGATTTCCTACTGCGGCAGCGAGTTGCTTTTCTGGAAGAGTGAGTTCTTTATCGGGAGACCAGCCGAGATTTGGTCTTCCATTCAAGACTGCTCCCGAAGTCAGCAAGACAAATCTAAAATTCTGCTTTGTGAGATCTGCTATATCCGATATGAGCGTCTCGGTATGGTCCCCGGACAGATTTCCTACTCGTTCGGAGCCTATCTTTATAATACACGTTTGCATACTGATGGTGCTTACTCAGATACTATATCATTCCCTTTAGATCGCATCAGTGGGAAAAGTACGACATCTCGGAGGTTATTTTGTTCGGTGAGGAGCGCGATGATACGGTCTACTCCCATACCCCATCCGGAGATCGGAGGCATACCGTATTCCATGGCTTTGACGAATTCTTGATCTCCCGTCATCGCCTCTTCGTCTCCCTCGGCACTCGCCTTTTCTCACTCCATAAATCTCTTCGCCTGATCGATCGGATCTACCAGCTCTGAATACGAGTTGACGAGCTCCCATCCATTGATCACGAGCTGAAAAGCATCAGCCTGAGTCGTATGAGTATCACTTCGCCGGGCAAAGGGCTTGAGAACTACCGGATAATTATATAAAAAGGTCGGGTTGATGATCTTGGGTCGGGACATTTTCTTGTAGAGATAGTCGATGAGCGTCGTGAGCCCCATAGAGTCTATCCCCTCAATCATGATATCCTTTGATCGTATATCAGCTCGAAGTAATACCACATCAGAGTAGGTAGATACATCAATACCCGTATCTTTTTTGACGAGTTCTATGTAGTCGATTTTCGCCCAGGGAGTCGTGAAATCTACCGCCACGAGCTCGTTTTCCTTACTCAGGATATATCTTTTTCTCTCGAGACTGAGCGTATCAAAGAGATAGTCAAACATCTTTTCCGTGAAAGCGATATTGTCTCGGAAGGTCCAGTAGTTCGCATTATGCTCGAGGTGAAGGTGCTCCGGGAGGTGCGAAGGATCGATCCCTTCATTTCGAAAGGCTTTCCCGAGCTCAAATATTTTATTCATTCCCGCGATATTCATGAGTTTGAGGGGGATCTCATGAGAAATACGGAGAAATACGTCCGTATCAAGTGCATTTTGGTGTGTGATGTATGGCTTTGCTGCAGCTCCAGTAGCGGCATTGGTGAGGACCTGTCCTTCGATCTCTCGAAATCCCTCCTTCCAGTAAAACTCCCGAAGTGTCCGTATAAAATCAGACCGAAACACAAAACGATCCATCGCCGACTGATCCGTGATGAGGTCGAGATATCGCTCTCGATATTTGAGCTCTTCATCCGCTATTCCATGGAATTTTTCTGGCAATGGTCGCAGAGCCTTTCCGAGAAAGGTAAAATCTTTTACAAATACCGTGAGCTCTCCTTTGTGAGTACGAAATACCTCTCCCGATACCCCGACAAAGTCCCCAAGATCGAGCATTTTTTCTGCAAATTTGTATGCCGTCATCTCGGACTCTCCGGATCCTACCGTACTGCAGATATCTCCAGAAACGGATATCGAACAATTTTCACGACTGAGCATGATCTGTACTCGACCTCCTTCGTCCTGGATATGAGCAAATGCAATCTTTCCAAAGCTCCGATAGAGTACGATACGTCCCGCGATCGATACGTTTACGATAGGATCTGGGATGATCTCCTCGATCGGTCTCATGAGAGTATCTCCAAATCCGGCGATATCAGAAATGGTATGAGATTTTTGAAAAGACTCTGGATATACAGGGATTCCAAGCGATCGGATAGTATCGAGTTTTTGAAGTCGGACAACGGACTCATCGGTATGACTCATAGGAGAAAAATAGAGGATAGATTGATAGTATCGGGAGCCGTCCTAAAGTCAATCAGAGAGCCAGATATCCGGGATATAATGAGAATATTATTTATTTATCCAAGATATATGATAATATTTGTCAAATATTGACTCTTCTGATATTCTAAAAATATGGAATTTTTTGCAGATACTCCCATTCTCGTAGATGCGTATCGACATGTGCTCCAGCTCCTCCAGAGTGTAAAGCACTATCCCTACCACAATATCGGCCATACGCTCGATGTATTTCGTCGTGCTCGCTACCTCTCTCGAGCAGAAAATATCAGTACCGAGGATACCGTAGATGTACTCCTCGCTGCCCTCTTTCATGATACGGGTTTTATCGAGAGTTATACCAAAAACGAAGTTATCGGAGCTCGCCTTGCCCGAGACTATCTCACTCGAGCAGGTCATCCAGAAAAGCGTATCCAGAAAATAGAGACCCTCATCCTCGCTACGATCCCCTTTACTCCCACTCACCATATCCTCGAGCAAATACTCCAAGATGCCGACCTCGATAATCTCGGGAGAGACGATTGTTTTTCAAAGATGCAAAAGGTCGAAGAAGAGCTCCGCAGTATGCAAAACCTCAGTACCGAGGTAATCTATGATATATTTTCGGGACTCCATCAAAAGTATCGCTTTCAGACCCGTACCGCCCAAATGGAGCGTCAGGAAAAGAAACTCGCCAACGCCGAAAAATTTAGAGATATACTCAAAAAAGTTTCGATACTATCTGTCTAACGAGGACTGGTGAGATATTTGATAGAGTTCACCAAAAACTCACTCGCACGATTTGCAACTGAAAGAGAGAAGCCTAGACTCTCTGTATGAAAAAGATCATACTGGCTCTCGGGCTATTTTTATGACTCATGGGGACCGCTTCTGCGGATTTTGGGTATCCGTTTGAGACGATAGCCAAGCCGAGCTGTCGAAAAGAAGCTTGGGATGCTCTCACGAGCGAGTGCAAGATCCCCCTCCCCAAGATCGTTGGGGCTGACTATACCAAATACTCCACTGATATGAATCTTCGACGTATCTATACGGTACTCTGGGGAGCTACCTATGACTATGGATGGGATGTCTGATACGGGAGCCACATCGGGGTTGATATCGCTACGAGTGCCGGCACCCCCGTACTTTCGATCGCTGAGGGGACGGTCATAGCCGCTGCTAAGTCTCCCGGATGGGGAAACTATATCACGGTACGTCACACTCTCTCAGATAAAACCGAGATATTTTCCAACTATGCTCACCTCTCCGAGCTCCTCGTGTCCAAGGGCGATCGGGTGATCAAATGACAAAATATCGGGAAAGTCGGTAATACGGGAAATTCTTATGGAAATCATCTTCATTTTCAGATAGACACAACCGACCAGCTCCACCCCTACTACTACGTCACGTGTGGAAAAGGGAAAAATCCTATGACGATCGTCAATACCGGAGACTGTCGGAGTTTTCTCGAGAAAAATACACTCGATCCGATCCTCTTTCTCGAGACTGGAAATCTCTCTACTATTACTCCTACGGCGAGCACGATAGAAAAGATCATAGAAAAACAAGAGTCTCCTACCGCTCTCAAGATCGAGAAAACAAAGATTAAATCCCGAGCCGAGATCATCGAGGAAGATATCACGGAGTACCTCCGTAAATACGAGATCGATGTTGGGATACCCTCTACGGGTATTATGCTCAATCTCGGTGAATATATCGAGCTGCCGATCTCCGTACGAATGAGAGGAGGAGGTCTCGTCGATCTATCACTCCCAGAACCTGGAGTAGAAATCCTCTTTGATCCAAAAATGGTGAGTATCTTTCCAGAAAAGATCATCTTCCTCGAAAATGGAGTTCGAAGCTTTCGTATCAGTCCACTCAAGACCGGAAATAGCACTCTATCATTTCGTCTCGGAAAAAGGATCATCGCCACGAGTCGTATATTTGTCGGAAAACGATGAGAAAAGATCGAGCCAAAGAGTGTCGAAGTCCGTACTTCGAAAAAGGTATTTCTTGCCGAAGAGTCAATATTTTATGTATCTCCGCTCGCCCCAAGTGGCTCGCTCCTCCTAGATCGTCCGTATAAGACACGATTTGTCATACAGGTACTCCAAGGAAAGGCAAAGTTTTGTAATACTTCTCGTAAAGACCTAAAGACCTGTGATCCGACCGAGCTCGTAAGTCAGCTAGAGTTTGGGTATGAAGATACTCGGCGTGGCTTTCTCGAAGGACGTCTCGTCGCTCTTGAGAGTGGAAAAATAGAATTTTCTGTACGAAAGATAGGAGAGAAGACTCCCCTTCCTGGATCTAAAAAAATAGTGCAGGTACGACATCCTGTACGACTCAGTGCGATCACTCCCTACTATGAGTCGATCATGCTCGGACTCAGAAATGGATGGTGGAAGACCGATCGTGGATATACCGGAGAGCACCTCGAGCTGACCGGAGTAAATGTACGAGAACTCACTCTGAGAGTCCTCACCTTTAAGATGCTCCGCTCTGGTACGGATAGCGTAGTCAAAAAACAGTGGATGCGAAAGATCGTCGAATATCGACTCTCTTCTAAAAATATGAGCAGTGAACTCTGGACTCGGGGGGCGTTTGCGAGTCATCTCCTCGATACCCTCGGTATACCTAAAGCTCTCTGAGTGAGTGTCTGGAACGATGAATCCGGAGCCTATCAGAGTACGATCCATACGCTTC
>JANOQA010000120.1:0-9755 GCA_031422145.1 bacterium
GTCGATCTGCATGAGATGGCGATCCTCGTACGTACCAACCAAGAAGTCCAGTCTTGGAGTGAGATCCTCAAAGGAGCGGGCATAGCGTACGTCTCACGGGTAAAGCAAAATCTCCTCATCTGTGAAGAAGCCTTTCTCCTCGAGCACCTCCTCGACGTGTGTACGGCTCCAAAGATCCCAGATACTTCACTGATCGAACTCTTTCGTATAGGGATATTTGGTACGAGCGAAGTCACCCTCTACCAGATACTCGATCGGATATATCGCCTCAACTTTACGAGAGACGGACCTCGCTATACTCTCGTGAGCCTTTTACTCGACTCCGCTACCGCCTCGGGGATCATAGGAAAAGAATTTCCCCTCTGGGAAAAAGCCATCCAAGCCATACTTCGTATGCGAGAAATGAGTCGAGTCTCGCTCTATGAGGATTTTTCGACTCTTCTCACGGGATTTACTCTCCCAGAGACCCTCCTCTCGCTCGGCGGTCCCGCCTCGCTCGATCGTATGTATCGTCTCCTAGAGTGGATACGAGCAAAGATACGCCTCGGAAAATTTCAGAGCCTTTCAGAGATCGCTCCGATGTTTCGAGACATGCGACTCTATAAAATGGTGATCGAAGATACGAGTCTTTCGGGTGATAGGGGGGTCCAGATACTCACTACTCATCAGTCCAAGTGACTCGAGTACGAGGCGGTTTTTATACCCACAGCCAATCGATGAATCTGGTGAGACAAGAAAGAGAGAAATCTCATGCCACTCCCCGCAAGTGTGATATCGAGTATCTCAGTAGATCAAGACTCTGACGAAGAAGAGCGTCGCCTTTTCTTTGTAGCTCTGACTCGTGCTAAAAAATACCTCCTCATCAGTTTTATTGGATCTCGATGAGGCAAAGCTGAGCAACCGTCGTCTTTTCTCTCAGAGATCGGGAGGGATATCCAGATAGTGCCACTCACGAGTCTCGAGAGACGTACCCATCATTTGAGTACTACCCTCACTCCTCCGACACTTTTTTCATATCGTATGACTCCTGCCGTGATAGATCATATCATGGAGCGACTCGTCGGATATGAGCTCTCGCCGAGTGATCTCACGACTTTCCTCGAGAGTCCCCTGATATTTCTCACGAGGGCAGTTTTCCGCTATCCATTTGAACCCACTCCCCATACGATATTTGGACAAGTCTATCACAGAGCTCTCGAGGATGGCTACCGAGAGTGGCAAAAGACTCGTCTGAAACCTCCCGTAGAGCTCCTCCTACGAAGTCTCGAGCGATCCCTCTATGTCCATCCACTCGAGCCCGTGTATCTGCGAGACGCTCTCGAAAAGTGAAAAAAATGACTCACCGGATACTGGTCACGTTTGACGGATGAGTCGATACTTCCTCTCGAAATGGAGTATAGTTTCAGCAAGAAAAATCTCCAGATCGAATGAGTGCCCGTAAAAGGGAGAGTGGACCGTATCGACGAGATAGAGCCAGGAGTGCTCCGGATCATCGACTACAAGACGGGGAAAAATCTCTCAGAAAATCATATGAAATGACTCATCGAGTCCGGAGATCGGAGATACTTTCGACAACTTCTCATGTACCAGATGATCGTAGAGTGAGATGAGAGATTTATGGGGATGAGTGTCCGAGAGCTCATGGTCGACTTTGTCGAAGGAAAGGACGATACCTATCGATCGGTGATTTTTACGGTGGAGGATGCAGATATCGAAGAGCTCAAAAAAGAGATCCGAGAATCTTGGAAAAAGATACAGGATCCCGAGTTTTGGAGAAGTTTAGGAGAAGAAAATATTATTTAGTAGTACTCTTTGGATAGAGTTTCTCTAGGAAGTCTTTTCATTCTGGAGTAGCTTGTATCTCACGTAAAAGTTTTGTTCAGTGGGTTTTAATACCAGCCTCCTCTGCAAGGTTAGCGTATACACTCTTTGCTCATTCATGAACTCTAGTAAGAGTAGTATTTTCTAGATTGGTAGCAGTCTTTAGTATAGTATCAAGAACCTTGAGCATACTATCTCGAGATTCGGATGATCCCTTAAATAGATTTCGAATGTAGTATTCTTGGAGTTTATAAAAACCTAAATAGCCCTGAAGAGTTGACTCACTGAGTGGAATAATACTCTCGTTGCCTCCCCCTTCAGATGGTGATGTGAGTATATTCGTTGCAGTAGTTCGAATACTGTGAGTTACTCATGGAGCCTGAGAAGCTCCGGTCGTAGGTGCCTGAGCGAATGCTTGGCTCACAGCGAGTGCACCAGCAACAATCGAGTATTTGAGAGACATATATAGAGGATTACTCACTAAATCTAGTGAAAAATAAGTACTTGTCAAATCTATTTATTTCTGTATAGGGTAGCTCCTATATATCCACAGAGTGCTCCAAATAGATGTCCCACGAGAGATATGTCGCCGATCACTCCGAGAGCAATATTGAGAAATATAAATATATAGGCGGTCTTGGCTTCTGGATTTCTCTTTTGACGCTCGATCTCGGCGTACATGGTAAACACCGCCAGACAAAATCCACTCATCCCGATCACGGGACTTCGAGAAAATAAAATGATCGCAATATATACAGCGAGAGTAGTCCCGATAAAGAGGCCGATGATCCATTTCTTCCCGATATTTTGCTCGAGGATGGATCCTATATATACGAGCATAAACATATTTCCAAGGAGGTGAAAGATACTCCCATGCAAAAACTGATAGAGGATGATCTCCTGGGTATCAGCTATCTTCCAGCCATTTCCCATATACAAAAACACTCCAGCAGCGTTTTCTATGAGTTCGGGAAGGATGGTAAACTGGAGGAGGGATATGAGTCCCGCAGCGATCGCTAGGATCTGGATGATTCCCCAGGACGCATTACCTGGTAGAGTATAAAAAGACCGATTCATAGAGGGAAGAGAGAAAGGATTTGTCCGAGAGTCAGGTATCCAAAGATATATCCGATCTGAGGATCTGGTAGTCGAAAGAGCTCAGCGAAAGTACGCAGGACGCTATATCCTATGAGAAATGCAGCAGAAAGTATACCGACTCTTGGCTTGGGATTACTACGGCGAATATACTCGAGGATGATACCGAGTACGATCCCCTCGAGGAGAGACTCCAGGAGCGGGGATGGAAAGTGGGATACTCCCTCTCGTATCATAGCGAGAGGACCCGTATATCCCACATATCCGATGAGCTCGTCATTGAGGTAGTTGGCGATACGACCGAGACAGATACCGATCGGTACGACGGGTCCGACGGCATCACCGAGTCGCAGGAGGGGTATCTTTTTGACGTAGTTCGTGATGAGGAGTCCGATGATCACACCGATGATCCCTCCATGAAAACTCATCCCTCCGTCATGGAGAGCAAGTATCTTGAGGGGATGATCGAGATAGTAGGGGAGGTGATAGAAGACTACATATCCAAGTCGTCCCCCAACGATAATCCCGATGACTACCGCATAAAATAAAAAGTCCAAGTCGTCCTGCTTGAATAATTTTCTCCTTCGAACGATCTCATACGCACTGATCATCCCGATGGCATAGGCGAGGCCGTAGTACGTAGGGGCTATGAGTATCCCAAAGATCGTGATCTCAAAAATAGTCATATCTAAAAGTCGCTATATCGAGTCGATCGTATCCCGTAGAGTACTATATCGCTCGGGGCTACCGTGGTACTGAGACCCGCCTTGGCACATACGATCTGAAATATATCAGATCCAGATACCGCTACGGGAGCTATCATGGGGAGTACGATGGCGAGCTTTCCGAGGGTCTGAGAGAGGAGGAGGAGTCCCTCTTCTTTGGGATTTATCTCAGAAAAACTCGATACGATCCTCCGGTCCTCGTTGCGGATGATATCGACGCGTATCTGTATCTGATCGAGACTCGACACATCAGAGAGAGAGGACATGACCCGAGGATCTTTCAGGGTTTCGAGAGTATTGTCGATACACTCGAGAATAGTATTTTCTCGTTTTGGAGAAATCCGACCGCTGGAAGCGATCACGGCGCCTTGTCGGTACAGTGTGATAAATGAGACAGATTTGGTGTGTATATCTGGGTGATCCAAGACACCGAGCTCTTCGAGACTGGGTATCTGGGTAGATCCGAGATAGCTCGTGAGTATCTTGCGAACGAGGGAGTGGTACATATTAAAATTGAGTGAGAGATTTTTGGGCGAGATCTTCGCGAGCCTTTTCGTCCGCCTCTATCTCAGCAAATACATTTCCGAGGATATCTTGACCCGATATTTGATAGAGGTACGAGTAGAGGAATTCAAAGCTGACTCGTACGAAGGTAATACTCGTAAATCCTACTATGAGTATCCCCGAGAGAGCGTAGAGAAGGGACTCTGATAGAGTAGAATTCATATGAAAGACGACCGCCAAAAACGTAGCAATAGAAAATCCTATAAAAGAAGCGTAGATCGACAAGAGACTATATCGGTACTGAGAGAGTATTTCTACGATGAGCGTAGTACCGAGTATGGCCAGGAGAGCGTGGATCGTAAAGGTCACGATCAGGGCGTCGGTCTTTATCCCAGCCATGTAGACATAGAGGGGAGTGAGTACGAGGTAGAGTATGAGGGAAAATAAAAAAGTCTGAGTCACCTGAGTCGAGGAGCTCGGATATTTATCTGGAAATATCTGTCGCTGGAGGTAGAGGAGGGTATAGAGAGAGATGAGTATCCCGACAAATGCTACGAGAGAGAGGATGTAGGGAAATACTACTGGAGCGGCGTCTTTTACCCCCGAAAGAAAGAAAAAAGTACACACGAGGATAAATATCCCCCCGAGAGCCCCAGATACAAAGCTGGCGAGCGTCACCATACCTATACTTATGAGGTCGATGCGGGGAGGTCCGAGGAGATCTTCAGCGGAGGTATTATTTTGATCGAGCATAGAGAATTTGAGCTATTATCAGACAACCTACTCCAAAAGTGATAGATACATCGGCGATATTGCAGACGGCAAATCGAGTGATCGAGAGGAAATCTACCACGTATCCAAACACAAACCTATCAAATCCGTTTGATATGGCTCCCGCAAGTATACTCACATATCCTAAGTTCACGAGAGATTTTTGACGAAGTGGATCATGAATCCACAGATATATGACTACTCCCAGTCAGAGTAAGGTCACTCCCAAAAGAGGGAGTCGTCCTATATCTACTCCAAAGGCGATCCCGGTATTTTGTACTACATGGATCGAGAGGATATAGGGAATGATCGAGATATCTTCTGGGAGCTTTCCTTCTTGATCCGCTATAAAGAAAAGATATTTTGAGAGCTGATCTATACTCATTATCATTACAGCGTATATTCAAAGTATATACTTCATAGATATACTGGACATACTATGCCGAAAATACGAGACGAAATTTCTTTTTTCCGGATTGTACGAGGACTCCTTTTTGGGGAGAGAGTATGATCGAAGTATTTGGCTCGATCATGAGGGTGCCGTCTACCTTTATACCTCCCCCGGAGATCATATTGCGAGCGTCTCCCGTTGTACTCGCAAATCCTATCTCTTTGAGGAGCTGGACGAGCGTATACGATGACTCAGAGAGTGATACTTTTTCGATCTGATCGAGCTCGGGAGTCGCTCCACCGGAGACTACGCTCTCAAAATACGCTTCTGCTTCTCCGGCCTCAAGTGTAGAGTGATAGAGCGAGACGATCGTATGAGCGAGGAGCTTTTTGAGAGAGCGGGCATCGAGGGTAGCATCTTCGTATTGCTGGCGAAGCTCCTGTATATCGCTCGGAGTCATGAGAGTGGAAAGCTCGAAAAAGTCCCAGACGTATTCATCACCGATCTCCATAGCTTTTACGTACATATCTCGAGGCGACATACCTACCGCGATACAGTTCCCTTCGGTCTTTGACATCTTTCGTCCATCTCCTCCGAGGAGTAGTCGAAAAGTCATCACAGCTTGTTTCTCTTGTCCGTACGCTGCCTGAAGGGTTCGACCAGCCAGGAGATTAAAATACTGATCATTTCCTCCGAGCTCTACGTCAGTCTGTATGGCTACTGAGTCGTAGCCCTGCATTATCGGATAGAGGAATTCCTGGAGAGAAATACGTTGTCCTCCTTTATATCGTTTACTAAAATTATCCCGATCGAGCATCTCCGCTACCGAAAAATGCTTGGCGAGCTCTCCCGCTCCATTGAAATTGATCGTATCCATCCATTCGCTATTGTAGCGTATCTCGGTCCTAGATATATCGAGTACTTTCCCAAAAAGTCCGATCCAATTTTCCGCATTTTGACGGGTTTGCTCTCGAGTAAGCATTGGTCGCTCGGACTCTTTGTCTGAGGTGTCACCTACCTGAGCGGTAGAATCTCCGATGATGAGGACTATCTGATGCCCCAAATCCTGAAAAGCTCGAAGCTTGAGGATCGGCACCATATGTCCGAGATGGACGATCGTACCCGTCGGATCTATCCCAAATTTCACCCGGAGTTTTTCTCCGTTTGCGATACGTTTTCGTAGTATATCCTCGTCGACTATTTTACTGACTCCCTGACTCAGGAGTATCTCTAATGGGGAAAGAGTCATATACTACAAAATTGAATATCTATATAAATAAATCCACTATCTCTCGTATAAGCCGGGGAAGCGTAAAGAGGATATCAAAAAGATAGTTCGGTTCCGTAGGGTTCATACTTATTTATTCTTGATCACCTTATCAATGAGTCCGTATTTGAGAGCTTCCTCAGGATTCATAGAGTTGTCACGATCACAGTCTTTTTCTACTTCGGCGATCGTTTTCCCGGTATGCTTAGCGATGATACCGTAGAGGATTTGGCCGGCTTTGATGATGTTTTCAGCAGCAAGTTTGATATCTATAGCCTGTCCCTCAGCTCCTCCGAGTGGCTGGTGGATGAGGATCTCCGAGTGAGGAAGCGAGTATCGCTTTCCTTTGGTACCTCCACAGAGGATGATCGCTCCCATTGACGCAGAAAGTCCGATCGATATCGTGATCACGTCACAGCTGATATGCTGCATCGTATCATAGATGGCGAGACCCGCCGTCACATGTCCTCCTGGAGAGTTGACATAGAGCGTAATCGGAGCTTTTGAGTCTTGCTTTTCGAGGAAGAGGAGCTGAGCGATGACGGTATTGGCGACCATAGAGTCGATAGCATCCCCGAGAAATATCACCCGATCTTCGAGGAGTCGAGAGTAGATATCATATACCCGCTCTCCACCACCGGGAGCTTTGTCGATGACCGTAGGAATGAGCGTACTGATGACTTGTTTTCTTTTTGAAATACTCATGATCGTCATATTAAAATCAGCTAAGAGGGTAAGGAGTTTCCGTAGTTTGAGTATCTTTGAGATTGGTATCTGCGGCTGGGGTAACGGCTCCTCCTGGTCCTATAAGAGACCGAGGACAGGTACCGTTACACGCACCATATCGCTCGTCAAAATCTCCGGTGATCTTGGTGATGGGACCCTTTTGATCGTCGAGGATGGTGGTAGCGAGATTAAAGGCGAGACCTCACTTTCCATCGAGATTCCAGGCTGCTGGAGCAGCTCCTTTAGCGTATACTGAGTAGATAAATCTCCCGATTCCAAAGTCAGAAAATACCTTGTCAGAACCAACCTTTATATCCTTGAGTCCGGGATCGAGGAGATCTTGGGAGAGGGAGGACTTCGGGAGGACGCTCGGATCCATGACTCCTTTGGCTCCGATCTGCTCAGCAGATGCAGTTCCTATTCCCATAACTCTTCCGCCACCTACCCCCGTAACAGCCGTAATAGCATCGCCATTTGTCGTAGTTAGGATCGTACTCTTTGTGACACTATTTATAGCAGGATTGTATCCCCATACGTTAGTTGTTGCATTATATGTTGCTGGCATGGGGAGATACTGGTTTGCCTGACGAAAGAGTTGGAGAGCGCTTTCGATAGCGGTGAGGCTCTCGATACGTTTGGAGTTTTTGGCTTTGTCGGTGGCACCAGAAAAGCTCGTGTATGCTACGGTAGAGATGATCGCTAGGATGGTGATGACGACGAGCAGCTCCACAAGGGAAAAGCCTCGAGAGGAAAAGGTATGTTTCATATGAAGAGTATACACTGAGTCGGCTCTCTGTAAAGAAAAAATCCCTCAGATTTTGAGGGATTTTTCTATTTCGACGCTCCGTACGTACTGTATCATTTCCCTGAGGAGGAGATGACTAATAGGGAAGGAGTAATCCACCATTGGTTACGGCACCCGTATTTGTACTATTGGCATCGATGAGACCAGCCGTATCAGCTATATAGGTGATACCCGTAGCGGTACCAGTATATGCTTGAGCAGTAAGGCCGATATTGAGTTGATTTGCGGAAACACTTATCACCGTCACTCCTGAAGCAGACGTTGCCCCGAGAATACTGATAGTATCACCGACTTTAAGCTCTCCGATATCAGCTTGGCTGAGAGTCATCGATGAAGTAAGACTTCCCGTAGATCCGAGATTAAATACTCCTCCAGAAAATGTAGGAGCTCGACTCACAAAATTACCAGTGACCAATGCCGTAGCAGTACCACCTCCTTCCACCTTAGCGGCGAGCTGAAATACATTTCCGCCATTTCGAGTAGTAACTCCGACAACGTAGTCACTATTTGTGGAAGGATCTTTAAAGTTTGCTCCATTTTGATCGAGAGTGGTATAGTTGAGAATGCCGGCACGATAGTTTGTACCTACCGTAGCACCAGTTCCTCCGATATTTGGAGTAGTGAGCTCACTTGTAGCTACACTCGTCACAGTATTAAGTATACCGACGGCGTTTCATTTGACGCTGAGAGCGGTCGTGAGAGCTCTCAGATCGTTGGTTCTCTTGGTATCACGAGAATTCGCAGAATATCCCTGGAGCGAGATAAATCCGATCGTACCAAGTATAGCGAGGATCGTGATCACCACGATGAGCTCGACGAGGGTAAAACCCTGAGAGGCCTGAGCCTTTCTAATAGATGATATCATGAGTTATTGTGCAAACGAGTATCACTCAGACAGAGAGTGATACTCGAAAAGCATTAAGAGATGTAAAAATTAGTAAGGAAGTGCTGATCCACCATTGGTAACAGCTCCAGTAGCAGTACCAACCTGATCTATAAGACCAGCAGCATCAGCTGCATATGTTAACGTAGCTGGAGTACCAAAGAGTACGGTAGGTACTGAGGTACTAAGACCAATAGTGAGTTGATTCGCCGATACACTACTTACAGTAAGGGTAGCTGCTGGTGTAGCAGTAAATGTACCACCAGCCATAGTAATAGTATCACCCACCTTAAGCTCTCCTATATCCGCATTTGCAAGAGTAATAGTATTTGCAGAACCAGTCGCAGTACCAAAAGAAGTAGTAGGAATTGCAAATGTTGGAGTTCGACTTACGAAAGTACCCGTTACAAGAGCCGACTCAGTTCCACCTCCTTCCACCTTAGCAGCGAGCTGAAATGCATTTCCATTTCGAGTTGTAGCCCCGAAGATATAGTCACCATTCGTAGATGGGTCTTTAAAGTTCGCTCCATTTTGATCGAGGACCGTATAGTTGGGAGTACCAGCCACGTATGAGCCACTTCCTACTGGAGGAACTACGGCTCCACCTATATTAAAAGTAGATCCAGAGAGTGTGTTAGCTGGCACACCCGTCACCATAGTAGTCATGTTTGAGATACCTTGAGCTTTTGTACTGATAGCTGTGGTGAGAGCTCGGAGATCGTTTGCTCGTTTTGTATCACGAGAATTCGCAGAGTATCCCTGAAGTG
>JANOQA010000121.1:0-7146 GCA_031422145.1 bacterium
AGTTCTTCGAGACGGTTTGTTTTATTGCGGAGACTGACGATCGATTTGCCTTCGGATTCGAGTTTGGCTATCACGCTCCCGATCCGTTCATTTTTACCGACGGATACTTCGATAGTCTCACCACTCGTAGTATCGAGTAGGTAGGAGGTCTCCGTCATAGTACTGAGGAGATCTCTCATATTTCATTTTTGGACTATTTGACCCTGATCGATAATAGCTACCTGATCACAGAGGGTTTCGGCTTCTTCGAGATAGTGAGTAGTGAGTATGATCGTCACTCCATCCTGACTGAGTTCTCTGAGAAAATCCCACATTCCCCGTCGAAGCTCGATATCAACTCCAGCAGTTGGCTCATCGAGGATGAGGATCCGAGGACTATGAATGAGAGCTCGAGCGATCATGAGTCGTCGCTTCATACCCCCGGAGAGATTTCGAGCTATTTCGTCTTTTTTTTCCCAGAGTCCGAGATCTCGCAGGAGTTTCTCAGCTCGAGGACTACTGACAGAGAGGGGAATGCCATAGTATCCTGCCTGAGTCGTGATGATATTAAAGAGCGTATCAAAGATACTAAAATTAAATTCTTGAGGGACGAGTCCGACCTGGGACTTCGCCATGACCGGGTCACTCATGATATCGTATCCACCCACAGCACATGTCCCACTCGTCGCTCGGATGAGGCCAGATATGATCCCGATCGTGGTGGATTTTCCAGCTCCATTTGGACCAAGGAGCGCAAAAAAACTCCCAGTAGGTATTTCGAGATCGATCTCTTTGACTGCCTCAAATCCATTTGCGTAGATTTTCTTAAGGCTTTTGAGTGATATAGCTGAGGACATAGGAGAGATAAAAAGATTGATTTAGGCGTCTTTCCAATCTAAATCTCAGAGAAAGTCATTTTTCCCCACTTGCACTCCGTGAGCTCGAAGTATGTTGTATGCGGTGGTGAGATGAAAATAAAAATTAGGAAGTCCAAATGTGTAGATGTAGGATTCTCCGAGAAGTTTCTTTCCAGGATTCCAAGGAAAGGTAGCCTCGATAGTATCCATACTCTCTGTTCCAGTACAAGTATGTACAAACTCTAGAGTCTTAGCTATACGAGCTCGTAGCTCTGGAAGAGTAGTTTCATCATCTATAAATTTTGGTATTTCATTTCCAGAGAGTCGTGCCGCGAGAGCCTTGGCATTGTCACAGGTTATTTGGATCTGTTTTGAGAGAGGAAACATATCTTCTATGAGTCGACTATTTGAGAGAGTGAGGGTATCTGCCTGGTTTTGAGTAGTCCATTGCTCTGCTTTCTCGAGCATATGATCGAGCTGAGTGAGTCCACGTACGAGAGAATGAATGAGAGTTTGAGAAGGATACATAGATAGGGTGAGAAATATAGGAAAGATCATGATCTTTTTTTCTTGATTTGCAAAACTTTATTTTATAAAGTAATTACACGTGAGATTTCTCTAAATTTTGAGCCCGACTTGGATATCGAAGTGCAATACTATTGACGTAATATCATAGAAATGTATAGTAATTTTCATTATACATTTTCATGTTACATTATGCTGTCTGTCTTACTAGGAGAAGATCTTTGATCTCATCTAGCCGTACCATCCGAGTCGCATAGACGAGTACTCAGTATTCAGACTCCGGGTCCCAGGGAAGCTCTTCAGAATGTCGTCACATATCTCGAAGATCTCCTTAGAGAAAGAGAATCTATCGCTCTTCAAATGGGGAAGTTTCGATATGACACGGGAGAAACTATCACCTTTGATTCAGAGAGAGAAGATAGAGTACGACAAGATAGAGGATCTCAATTAGAAGCTATTCTTGGGCGTTCTTTATCAGATCAAGAGACTCTTGTATCGAATACTTTTTGGACTCGAGTGATGGAAATGTCTCGAGACCTCCAAAAACCTGAGAATTGTAAAGATACTCTTTTGTTAGCTTGATCAACCAAGGAGAGTATACGTTTGAGTATCGATGGTACCGATACTCGTATTTGTCCAGTATTGGCTCTCTATCTTCAGAAAAAAGATCCTTCTGTATCAATAGAAATAAGCGATAGATATAAAAATATACTTAGTATTCTCGATACACCAGCTGTTTAGATTTTATATATGATTATTGACGCATCTCGCTTATTTATCTCTCGAAGTACTACCGTAGTATCTACGGCAGAGTCTCGTCTTACTGCGATCGGACAATCTATCCTTGATAATGTACAGACGATACCTTCTCACGTACAAGGGGTCATGAAATGACTCCCAGAGAGAGTAATAGTGCCCGTGAGAGAATGAGATATACAGGAAGTGATCGTATGCGAGTCATTTCGTAGTTTGGGTGTAGAGGGTTGTTCTTTTACTCCAGCAGATGCTCTGACGATCCAGTATATTGGCGAGTTTGTAGAGCAGCTCGTATCCGGGACTCTGACTCCTTCTCGATCCAGTATGATCCAAAATCCGTACGTAGTCGATCAACTCAAAACAGGTGACTATCAGACCGCGGGAGATACGGCAGTATATGGATATTTCTTTCTTCAGGAAAGGCGACGACAACAACTTACCGCCAAAGATTATCTCCATATGGCTTCGCAGAGCTATCTGAGATGGTATGGAAAACAACCTACCTCTATCGGATATCTCCTCTCTGAGCGAGTCGAGCGATATCTTCCGGTGATACAAAAGGTTCTCGAACATACCTTTCCAAAAATAGCACCCCCTCTTTTGCGTCTCGTATAAAAAGTCTTTTCTATTTCTTGGAAGAGATTTTTTTATATACTCGAGACATCTTTTTTGTATCGTATGATTTCATTTTCTACTCGTTTTGAGAGGTTTCGAGTTCCACTCATCCTCGCTACTACTTTTTTAGATCTTCTCGGGTTTGGGGTATTGATCCCGATATTTCCTCAAATACTCGACTCCTATGATAGGTCGGGAGCATGGATGTGATATATGATGGCGATATATTCACTCGGATCATTTATTGGAGGATATTTCTTTGGCAAACTCTCCGATCGATATGGACGAGTTCCATTTCTTGCTCTCGGTTCCGTGTTTAATGCGTTTGGGTATCTCCTCATTATTTTCGCACCAGTGTTTTGGATATTTCTCCTCGGGAGATTTGTAGCGGGACTCGCCGGAGGGAGTATAGGAGTGATTCAGGCCTATGTGAGTGATATATCTACTCCAAAAGATCGATCTAAAAATATGGGTCTTATCGGAGCGATGTTTGGTCTTGCTTTCCTTGTCGGACCAGCGATCGGAGGACTCCTCTCTGGATATGGAGTCGTTGTCATAGCCGGTATTGGACTCATTACATCTTTTTTAAATCTCGTTTTGATATGGGTCGTATTACCTGAGCCACGAAAGCATATTCAGACTAAGTGATCAGTACTGGCCGTCAAATGGTCGTATCCGATCTTGATACTACTCACTCTCACATTTCTGGCGGCGTTTGGATTTTCTCCGGTTCAAGCCCTCTCTACTCAGTTTTATACAGATATATTTTCTTTTGATGCGAAATATATCTCCTACACCCTCATCGTCGTAGGGCTGACCTCGATCATATATCAGGGTTTTCTCGTGAAATATATCAGGAAGATCTTCTCTGAGTGGCCGATCATACTCCTCTGACTCGCTCTCCTTTCCATCGGATTCATAGCTATGTCATACAATACCTCCGTACCTCTCCTTTGGGCTATTACGATACTTTTCCCACTCGGTATGGGAATGATCAATCCCGCTATTTGAGCTCTGATTTCTCTACGTGCGGGAGATCAAGTCGGGAAATTTCTCGGGATCAATATGTCCGTCATGAGCCTTGCCAATATCATTGCTCCGGCCATCGGAGGATATCTCTACGGAGTATCGCCTCGACTCCCATTTCTCGTATCGGGGATACTTTTTATCGTCATCACGATTACTATTTTTATGTATATATTTTCTCATAAAAAGAGTACACTCTCAGCATAGTCTTTTATGTATATATGTATAAATTAATATTTTTAGTCTTCATGGCTACTTGTCTCGCGAGCTGTGGATCATCACCTTCCCCCACCTCTCCTACGGTAGGTGGATTAAATCCTCCGACTCGTACGATCCTCGCTCTCGGCGACTCTCTCACAGCGGGATATGGACTCGCGATCGAAGAAAGCTACCCCGCTCAGCTCGAGGCAAAGCTTCAGTCTGAGGGATATAACTACCGAGTTCAAAATGCGGGTATATCTGGTGATACTTCGGCTCAGCTACTCGCTCGTCTCGACTGGATACTCGAAGGAGATCAGACTTATGATCTTGCGATCGTCGTGATCGGAGCAAATGACGCCTTTCAGGGGATTGAGCCCAGTGTCCTCGAGGCCAATCTTCGTACGATCATTACGAAACTTCAAGCAAAAAATATACCCATATTTCTCGCTGGGATGAAGTCTCCCAGAAATCTTGGTATAGCCTATCGAGCTCCATTTGAGGCACTCTATGAAAAAGTAGCCGAAGATATGAAAGTACCGAGAATGGATTTTTTCCTCGATGGAGTAGCTGCCGTCTCCTCACTCAATCAGTCGGACGCTATCCATCCCACTAAAGAAGGATATGCCCTGATCGTCGAAAATCTCCTCACCGAGCTGCAGAAATATACACTTCTTCAAAGATAAAATTATATAACGATTTGGTCTTTTGGATCATTTTCGGTATACTTTTTCGTCGTATTTTTATATTTTCTCATGATCCACCTCTCTTACATCGCGAAGTCGTATACTACCGGAGGAGAAGTCGTCCAGATATTTAGCGATCTCTCGCTTTCGATCGAATCGGGTGAGTTTGTTGCTATCATGGGACCTTCAGGATCTGGTAAATCTACCCTTCTCGGACTCATATCCGGTCTCCTAGCTCCCGATAGTGGAGTGGTACAGATAGGATCTCAGGATATATCAAAGCTTTCCGAAGATGCGACGACTCGTTTTCGAGGGAAAAATATCTCCTATATATTTCAGGCGTATGAGCTCGTCCCGAGTCTCACGGTCGAGGAAAACATCGATCTCCCGATCGACATATCTGGATCTCCGAGGAGATTTGAAGTCACCGATATCCTCGAAAAAGTAGGTCTCACCGGCAAGAAAAATCGCTATCCCGGAGAGCTCTCTGGTGGAGAAAAACAACGAGTCGCTATCGCCCGAGCCTTTGTATCAGAGGTACCCTATCTCCTCGCTGATGAGCCCACCGGAAACCTCGATCGCACGAATGCTCTACGAGTCATAGATCTCCTCGCGAGTCTGCATAAAGAGACGAAAAATACGATCCTCATGATCACTCATGATCGAGAGATCGCGGAGCGGGCGGATCGGATACTCGAACTTCGAGATGGGAAACTCGTAAAGGCAAAGTAGGTTTCGAGTCCAACTTGAGTATCTTGCGATGTGACAGCTATATGAGCAGCATATAGGTATATATTCGTCATATCGTACGGATTTCGACTAAAGTCTATTTACCGCTCTCTCGATATCTTGAGTTGAAAATTGCTTTCCTTTGAGAGTATCTCCTGCAGTAGATGAGATTCCTTTTTCTCTGGTGTAGAGACTTGTTGGGAGAGTCGAAGGATTGGTATTGATGAGACGGGCGATCATTTGAGCGAGAATCTCTTGTTGGTCTGGATCTGTCCCGAGGAGAGGCTTTTGTAGATCAAATACCGCAGTCCCACTTCCAGAGAGCTTTCCTTGGAGAGACTTTTCTAGTACATTAAATTTCTCCTGTCCGAGGTGATGGAGTCCAAATCTCGTGAGGATCGAGAGATTGGCGTCGATCGCTTGGTCTCGGAGTCGGATCTGGTCTTGGACAGGGAGGATCGCCGACTGGGACTGAAGAGTCTTTAGGGCTGCTTTTTCTAGTTGGAGCTGCTCGAGCTTTCCACCAGGTGTGTTTTGACTCCCGATAAGTGACTCTATTTTAGAGAGGAGATTTTTCTCTTCGCCCGTCGGAGGGTCACTCGGAATAGATTTAAGGATAGATCCTCGGAGTGCCGTCAGACTCTGAGTGAGTTTCTCAGGGCTCGATGCATCGATCGTGAGACTCGTTGAGAGCGAGAGACTCTTGCGAATCTCTGGGTCAGAGGTTACTCGAGTGAGATATCCGACGTCACCCTGGATCCCTTTTTGGAGATTTGCCACGGAAGCCTCTTTTGTGACGATCGTCTCACGAGCCTTTTTTGACTCAGGACTCTCCGTCGGTACGTCACTACGTATCTGGAGTCCATTTCGCTCTTTCCACCGCTCACCACTTTTTATATCCATCACTGTACGAGCTCCAGTAGTATCCGCTCGACTGATCATCGTATTTCCTGCGACAAATACCTCTCCTGTTTTGAACTCTGGCATCCCAGCTCGAAGTTTTTGGTAGGTAGGAGTATCTATTTGTGTATTTGAGAGTCCAGCAATACGAGCCGACTTCACGACTTCGACTTGAGTATATGAGATCTCGAGGGATTTGAGGTCTCCTTGGACCGTAGCAAAACTCTTAGCAAGACTGGCGTATTTCGGATCTTCTGGCTTGATACCATCGAGGAGGACGACTTGGTATTTTGCGAGGAGCACTCACTCTGCATATTTTGGATCTTTCCCTTGTTTTTGGAGAGATTCTTGTGTTGCCTTGAGCTCGCTCTGATACCCAGGGATCTTGGTCTCGGGGGTGATACCGGATTTTTGGAGGTCTGCTTTGAGTACGACAATACTTTCTAGGACTTTGTCCTTAGCTTCAATCGTATTTTGACTTGCCACTACTTTATCTTTTTGAGTCTCTGCCACTACCTGACTTGCCACTACTTTTTTTAAATTTTCTTTTATAAGATCTTGTATTACAAGGGTTACATCATCGGGAGAGACTTTCTCTTCTTCACAGACTTTGATCTCTATATTGAGTTTCTCTATAAAAGACCTCCTATCTTGCTCATTAATCTTTTCAATCTCTTGAGAAATTTTGGATAGGAGTTCCTTACTGAATTGAGATTTAAATTTATCCGATACTCCATTAAATAACCCTGTTTGTACTAACAGGGTACTTTGAGGTGACTCAGGAGAGAAAGATTTAGGGATATCTCACATAGAGAGATTATGCCCTATACTTTCTTAACAATCAAATTTAGAGACGAGCGACTCGAGCGGTTTTG
>JANOQA010000122.1:0-2821 GCA_031422145.1 bacterium
GATATTGCGACAGCTCTCTGAGGTATATATGTCCTCGAGGAGCGACTCAGGAGAGACAATGAATCTCTTAAATGATATACATTTGCCATACAATGAGCCGGGAATGCTGGTATCAATGCCGGACTTCTCATCGAAGAGCGAGGAGGAAAAGTAGTCGCCATCAGTGACTCAAAGTGAACTATCTATGATGAAAACGGGATCGATATGTGAACGATCGAAGCCATCAAGAAACGTGGCGAGAGCGTCACAGACCTCTCCATCAAAAAAATATCAGACTCAGAGCTCCTCGCTCTACCAGTATTTTGTCTCGTACCAGCGGCTCTCGAGAGTCAGATCACCGCTGAAAATGCTCATACGATCCGAGCTCAGTTTATCCTCGAGCTTGCCAATGGACCCATTACCCCAGAAGCCGAGGAAATCATCTCAAGTAAAACTGAATGGAGGAATGAGATTATTCCCGATGTACTCGCGAATGCTGGCGGAGTGACAGTGAGCTACTACGAGCAAGTACAAAATGCCTCCAACTATTTTTGGTCACGAGAAGAAGTACTCGCCAAACTCAAGACTCAGATGACCCTAGCAGCCAGTGAGATCATCGACTTTTCGACTAAAAACTCTCTTACTCTACGAAAATCTGCCTATACTCTCGCTCTCCGGCGTATAGAAAAAGCTATGACAGACGCTGGTACCTTATAAAAACCTAACCCTCTTCTCCATGGACTTCTACGCTGAATCACTCAAGATGCACAAAAAATATCAAGGAAAACTCGAGACTAATACTCGAGTAGCCGTCACTACCCGAGAAGACCTCTCGCTCGCCTACTCTCCTGGAGTTGCTGAACCCTGTCGAGAGATCGCTCGAGACCCCGCTCTCGCCTATGACTACACTCTCAAAGGGCGTACGGTCGCTGTAATCTCTGATGGATCTGCGGTACTCTGACTCGGAAATATAGGCCCTCTCGCGAGCCTCCCGGTCATGGAGGGAAAATGTGTCCTCTTTAAGGAATTTGCCGGACTCGATGCCTTTCCGATCGTCCTCGATGTACACGATACCGAGGGGATCATCGCCGCTATCAAGGCTATTGCGCCAACTTTTGGAGGGATTAATCTGGAAGACATCGCCTCACCAAAATGTTTTGAGATCGAAGAACGACTCAAAACAGAACTCGATATTCCCGTCATGCACGATGACCAGCATGGTACCGCGATCGTGACGCTCGCGGCTCTCATCAACTCGCTCAAAGTTGTCGGAAAGTCTAAAGAAGATATCCGAGTAGTACTTTCTGGTCCAGGAGCTGCTGGTACTGCTGTGATGAAGCTCCTCTCTCTCTATGGAGTACGTCATATCGTAGCCTGTGATAGCAAGGGGATAGTATCTCGAGATCGTACTGATCTCGACCCGACCAAGGCAAAACTTCTCGAGTTCACTAACCTCGAAAATATATCTGGATCTCTCGCCGATGCACTCGTCGGAGCCGATGTATTTATAGGACTCTCCGCTCCAAATGTGATCGATCGTACTCACGTCGCCACTATGGCAAAAGATGCGATCATCTTTGCTATGGCCAATCCTACTCCCGAGATCATGCCCGACGAAGCACGTGCCGGAGGAGCCCGCATCTGTGGTACGGGTCGGTCTGACATGCCAAACCAGATCAACAACGTCCTCGCCTTTCCTGGTATATTTAAGTGAGTACTCGCCAGTGGAAAGAAAAAGATCACCGATGATATGAAGCTCAAGGCGGCTATAGCTCTCGCTTCAGCGGTCGTCGATCCTCGAGATGATATGGTCATCTCAAACGCTCTCGATAAATCAGTCGTGGACGTCGTCGCAAAGGCGATGATGGAGGGGTAGAATATCTCAGTTATTTCTCAAAAGACTCTTTTTGTAGAGTCTTTTTTGATTTCCTGGTATTTTCCATATATTTGATACTCAGTCTCAAATATGGATATACAAGCCCTCCTTAAAAAACACGGAAAAAGTAGCACCTCAGAGCGTCTTGCTTGTTTTACTGAGATAGAAAAACGTCATATATTTTCTGCAAATGATCTCATCGAGCATTTCCCTGATATCAGTCGAGCCAGTATATTTCGTACGATCGCTGTATTTCTCGAGATAGGCATACTCCGCCCTCTCCCCCTCGGACAAAAAGGAGAACTCTACGAGAGAACTCAAAGTCACGATCACGACCACCATCATCACGAACATATGCGATGTCAAAAATGTTCATCTATCCTGAGCTTTGAAGCTCCGAGTATCTGTCATCAGATAGAAAAAGAGGCGAGAAAACTCGGTTTCCTGATACAAACTCACTCCCTCTCCATAGTCGGCACCTGTAAAAACTGCTCATCCCTCTAACACTCTATGTCTAAAAAGATACCTATCACCATCCTCACCGGATTTCTCGGGAGTGGAAAGACGACCCTCCTCAACCATATCATCAGAAATGCGAATGGTAAAAAAATAGCCGTAGTAGAAAACGAGTTTGGCTCGGTCGGGATCGACGCCGATATCCTCGAAAAGACTACCGAAGAGATCATCGAGATATCGGATGGATGTATCTGTTGTACGGTACGAAAGGACTTTATCGAGGCGATCGAGCGACTTCTCGCGAGTGGTCGTCCGATCGACCATATCATCATCGAGTGCTCGGGGATGAGTGAACCCCTTCCGATAGCACAGTCTTTTCTCATGAATGATATGGACGGGCGAGTCCGTCTCGACTCGATCATCTGCCTCGTCGATGCGGAGAATATCCGATCTCATTTTGTCAGTCATATCAAGACCGCTATCGAACAGATCGAGTTCGCGGACTTTGTC
>JANOQA010000123.1:0-2624 GCA_031422145.1 bacterium
AACACAAATATCTTGGATACTCTTACTTTCTCATAATATTGAATCTATATAATCTGCGGATATCCCCTCTTGCCTAGGGATCTGTATCACCCTATCTCGGGTAGCAGCAAGTTCATCTAAATGATCAAATAGAGTTTTTGATAGAGAAATATATTTTTGCTTTGACGAGTACTTCATATACACACGATGCATAACGTACGTCAAAAAAAATGTTAGCGGGAAGTAGGCGATTGAAAATATAAAGAGGAGGACTATTCAAAATATAAAGTCACCCAAGTGTTCTATTCAAATAGAAATAAACTGATACAAGAATCATAACCACATCAGATGTCCCATCTGAAATCGATATGTAAAGTAAGGGGTTTTAATCTCTCGTGGCTCGAACTCAAAGCTTTGTCTATGATAATTTATAGCTTGCAATATAGGATATATTTCTTCTTTAGGAGCTCCGTGCAATCTCTTGATACATTCTAATCTTTTGGCTCGATTTTCTTGAGAATTTTTCCATTTACTCTTGAATATCCGAGTTTCTATATACTTTTTAAAGAGTGAATCAAATGTCTGTGGAGGCCCTGGTGATATATCTACTCAAGTACGGCTATTTGAAATATCAGAGTCCTGGGGAGTCAAGAGGGATATCACTGGGTCTCATTTACTTGGCATATGTAGTTGAGTGATTTAAAGTTTTTTAAAATAAAGGATATCTCGGTAGAGTAAGTTCTTTTTGGGATTCGACAGTACTGCTAAATATCTCTACCAGGACTCCTTTTGAGGAGAAGAGGAAAGTTACACAAGCTTTCTCACGGCTACTCGTCCAATACTCTCCTCTAAAACTGCAATACGTTGTCTTTGAAGTTCGAGTATATTTTGAACATTTTCCTCAGGAGTATTACTTTGTATATGAGATATTTCTGAAGCTCTTTTATTAAGTTCTATACTCAGAAGGGAAAGCTTATATGCTATAATGGTCTCTATTTCATTCGTTATATCAGAAATCCAACGAAATATCTCGGTATGATATATTTCTTCTGAGTGAGCTTTACTATTGGGTTCATAGAAATATTTTATACTCCAAGAAATTTTAGAGTGAAAAACATAAAGTTTCCAAATTTGAGATATATCACGTAATCCCACCTGAATCTGTTTAAGAATCTGTAGCGTAAAATCAAAGGAGATACTCACTCAAGCTGATTCTTTTTTGGTTTGACTCAGTTGATCTTTATATATAACGAATGTCTGAAGTAGCTTTATTAACTGAATAGTATACATGAGTCGCTCTTCTTTCTGTTTTTTCATGAGATCTCTATTTCTCTTATCGAGATAAATGAGGCATAGATTTATGATCCATATGGTTCCGTATACAAAAATCATGGTTGGATATACCAGAGGATATCTATCAGAGAGGATATGAAATCCCAAACTTAGCCAAGAGATTAAATCTCGAATTCCTGGAATCTGAGAAAAAAGTACTCAAATTAAGGGACTCATCAAGAAAATAAAATACCCTATAATTGGCCAAAACTGAAATATGGTTCTATCCACCAATCACAACCAATTTCTTATGTATTTATAAAGAGGGGTAATAAGCCAAAAGGTATACTGTATATAGTATACCATTGGTACAATGAGCTCAAGTCGTGTCTGAGTATCTGATATTTTTTGTATTTGTTCGAGAGCCTTCTTACGTACAGAACCATCGAGATTATGTTTGATAACCATTTGGTCAATCCATTCAATTTCTCAGATAGAAAATTCATGAGCTTCTGGCTGTTTTATGAATCTTTCCTTAATTCTACTATAGAAATACAAAAGTAGAGCTGAGATAGCTAGTAACCAGCAGACTCCTAAAAGGATCGTAACATCTTTGTCCATTCTTATACCTCAGCACTCAACTCCTTCGCGAGTTCTTCATGGCTCTTTTTAGTGAGCACTTTGATCCCCTCGAGTTTTGTCGCTGCCTCAGCAAAGAGACTATTTTCAGCCGCTGCCTCGATCGCTACCTGAGCTCGGTACGCATCGATCTGGTCAAAGTGATTTTTGAGCTTCGTGACATTCTCCACAAATACGGATGCCGAGAGGACTGGCTTGGATGAAAGCTCTTCAGATTTACGAGAAGACTCGATCGCTTTATCCGTGAGCTCAGAGCTCATCTTATCGATCGTCTCTCCCATCACTCCGATCGCTTTCATACTCGCATCAAGAGCCTTCTGAGAGCTGGTTTCGATGAGAGCCGTAGAGAGAAGCGTCCGAAAAATAGGCCGACTTGAGCTCATAGCTATCGAGAGCTTGGAGGCGCTCTCCAGTCGCATAAGGAGTCGTTTACGTGCCATATCGAGGTTACCGATGAGCACTACGAGATTGGACTGAAAATACTCTACATTACGGAGAAACATTCCGAGTTTGAGTTTTTCATTTTCATCTGTAGTTGCTTCAGCTCGAGCTTTAAATTCAGCAATCTTGAGTCCGAGAAAATCCTTGTAGGCGATCACTCGTCCAAGATTTGCATCGAGTCCTTCTACGAACTCTTTTTGCATATCAATACTCGTATTGAGCGAGAGAGCTGCCTGATCAAATCCTGAGAATATTACCTCGATATTCCCCTAGAGACTTTTGATATTAAAACT
>JANOQA010000124.1:0-7856 GCA_031422145.1 bacterium
AGATTTTAAATGCTCCTTGTCCGACTATAAAAAACACAATTGTTCCAACAATAAGGTCAGGATATTTTGAGTTTGTCAAATAAACAAGTCCGCCCGCTACAATAACTCCAAGGTTTACAATTACGTCATTTGATGTGAAAATCATACTGGCTTGCATATGTGCTTCTTTGCTTTTACTTTTCCAACTTGTCTGAGGAATACAAGATGGTGGGCCCAATAGGGGTCGAACCTATAACCTACGGCTTCGAAGACCGGTGCTCTATCCAGTTGAGCTATGGACCCGTATTACTTCTTTCAAAGCTCGCTGAGTATAGAGAAAGATATAGTTTTGTAAAACAAAAATACAGGTTTTACAGTGAAATCACTACACTCCCCAGTTTATGCCCTCCATCTACCATCTTATGTGCCAAAACAATATCGTGTAGAGGAAATACTGCCCCTATGACTGGTTTGAGTTTTCACTGCTCACAAAGAGAAAGCAAGTATTCGAGATCTTCTCTCTTTTCCGTTACGGGTCCAGCAATGACTTTCTGATCATTTCAGAGAGAAATATATATGCTTGATATGTTTGTAGGCAAGTCTGCTACAATAAGCCCCATTCTTCCATACTGCGAAAGAGTATGTTTAGCATTATTCCATGAGACATCTCCAGTTGTATCAAATACAACATCATACCTACGATCTACTTCTCTCCAATCCTCTTTGGTATAGTCTATCACTCTATCTGCTCCAAGTTTTTCTACCTGAGATACTTTATCTGTTCCACATACCGCAGTTACTTGAGCCCCCATTGACTTAGCTATCTGGACGGCAGAGCTCCCGACTGCACCACCAGCTCCTACTATGAGTATATGTTGTCCCGGAGAAAGACAGAGTTTATCCCGCAAAAAAACGAGAGCGGTATTTCCTCAGAAAACCAGAGCAACAGCATCGTGGTATGAGATAGTATCTGGAATACATACCACCGGAGCTTTCGAGTCGAGAGCAGTATATTCGGCATGTCCGCCAAGACTCATGCCAAGATTTGCAACGACACGTTGTCCTACTGTAAAATTATTTACATCTTCTCAAATTGCTACAATCTCTCCCGCAAGGTCTGTACCAAGTGAGGAATATTTTGGAGTAGAAAATCCAAAAAGTAGCCCCATAATGAACTTAAATCCTCGAGGTACGTTTCTAGATCGTAGCCTGCTGTCTGCGGTAGAAACCGTGGTAGCATAGTTTCGTACCAAGATTTGATCTCTCTTTATTTTTGGGAGAGGAACCGTTCGTATTTGTACCACTTCTGGGCCTCAAAACTGAGTATTGCTGGCTACCAGCATTTCACTTTCAAGCATATTTGAGTCTTTTCAATTACTTTGAACTCTTTCTCGTGATATCATAGAGGAGAGGAGCCGCAATACACACCGATGAATACGTACCCACGAGCGATCCAAATATGAGAGCGAGGGCAAATCCAGTGATAGCCGATGGCCCAAAGAAGAAGAGAGCTACGAGTACTATCACGACCGTGAGTGAGGTAAATATAGACCTTCGAAGAGTATCATTGATCGAATTATTGATCAATACTCCAAAATCTTGTTTCTTTCCAGCGGAAAGGCGAAGATTGGAGCGTATCCGGTCCATGACGACGATCGTATCATTGATCGAGTATCCGAGTACCGTGAGCATCGCCGTGATGAAGAATGTATCTACCTTAAACTCTGGAAAAAAGTATGAAGTGAGAACATAGAGTCCAAATGCTATGACGACATCATGTGCGAGTGATACCGCCGTCACAAATCCAAACGAAAAACTCATAAATCCTTCGATAGTTCCTCGGAAAGCCCAAGCAATATACAAAGAAATTACCAGGATCACGAGGGCGAGAGTTACGTAGGCCGTCTTTTTGATATATTCCCCAAATGAGGCTCCGATATTTATATATCGACTATCCGCTCCAAACTTTTCAGAGAGGGCGGTACGAAGATCGTTTTTTGCAGTCGTGAGGTCCTTTTCGGAGATCGTACTATCCGTAAATCCCGCCTCTACGATAAATATATTTTCTCCCGATACACGGTATACGTTGGTCGATGCGACTACTGGAGTAGTAGACACTTTTATAGTTTTTGTCACTTCTGATACTTCTGATACTATTTTTTCTTTATTAAAGTCTCCTTGAAAAGCATATTCAGCCTGTATTCCTCCCGACATATCTATACCGAGATTGAGTGGTATAAAAAATGGAATCGCGAGTGAAGCAATCATAGCTACCACCGAAACAGCGTAAAAAGCAAATCGTTGCTTGATGAAATTAGTTTGCATACAGAGGGATAAAGTTGGCTCTTTTATATAGCGGAGTGTCCGAAAGTCAATCGAAAGTACCCCTTTTGAGGGCTTGAAATGTTGCATCAGATCGAGACGTAGGGTATACTTTTTGAGTCATTACTTCTCTATGCAGTACAAAATACCCGTCCAGATCGAAAACGAAGATACCATATTTCTCGGGCTTTCTATTCGTCAGCTCGGGATCATTATGATCGGCGGAGGGATTGCCTACTCTATATTTAAGTCTCTCGAGACAGGAATCGGTCCAGAAATAGCCTCTATACCCTCTATTATTATACTTTTGATGGCCGTGTTTATAGCCGTGTTTAAAAACTCAGAGATGACGTTTCTGCCATTTATACTCAACATGATCCGTCTCAATCTCAATACTTCTGTCCGAGTCTGGTCAAAGGGTACCGAGAGCTACTCCAATCTCGAGGTAGGATTTGTGACTTCGTACTCAAAGATACAGACCAAGATGACAAGTAAAGGTTCTTTTCACGAGGTACAATGAGATATAACTGATAAACTTTCAAAAATCTAATATGGCAGATACTACCCTCGCATCCGTAAAAAAAGGCAAATCCCCTCACAAAGATAGTACCACTCAAAAATATCTTCCTTTCAGCGAAATTCGAGGGAATTGTATGTATATGAAAGACGGATCGACTCGGATGGTCCTCAAGGTACAAGCTCTCAATTTCAATCTCAAAAGTGAAGAAGAGCAAGACTCTATCATCTATGGATACCAGAGGTTTCTCAACTCGCTGCGTTTTCCGATACAGATCATCGTCCGCTCTCTCAAGGTAGATATCGAAAGCTACCTCCTCAAACTCAAAAATCTCGCCCTCAAACAGCCGAACCCCCTCCTCCAAGAGCAGACCTATCGATATATTGATTTTCTTTCCAATCTCATCGACATGGCTCAGATCATGAAAAAGGATTTTTATATAGTAGTTCCCTACGATCAAGATGCAGAAAGATCGACTCGAGATACGGGGATGTTTGGGATCTTTCGATCTTTTTGGAGCTCGATCACATCAGAAGAGACGATCGGATCTATTCGAGAAAAGCGAAGAAATGCTGAAAATATGCGAAAAGCAAATGCTGAACGAGTCTCTACGATCAAGACCGCCCTCGAAGGTACCGGACTCAAAAGCGAGGAGCTCGGAAAAGAAGAGCTCATCAAGCTCCTCTACGACTACTACAATCCGAAGGTAAACGGAGAAAATAAACTCCGAGAAAAGATGGAAAATATGAATATTGAACAGTAGATCCTCACTTCATAAAACGAGCCAAGTTAATTTCTTGGCTTTTTCTTTTTTTCGTAGACCCGTTTTCGTAGGGTATTTCTATGAAAACGAGATCATATACTGGGAAGAATCTCCGAGATATCGGGAGTGAGGGCGAGGAAATCGTAGATCGATATCTGCGAAATAAAGACTATGACATCCTCTATCGAAACTGGTATATCCAAGGAGGTGAGATCGACTTCGTAGCATACGATGGATCTCGAGTCCTCTTTATCGAGGTCAAATATCGACGAAGTAGTATCTCTGGTATGGCCCGAGAAAGTCTCAGTCGTACAAAAAAGCATCGTTGGTATCGAAGTGGTCTCCTTTGGTCTCATATTCATCACCTTCGAGAGGGAGAGTATCAGTATGATTTTATCTCTCTCCAAAAAGAAACCACTTCTTGGCGACTCGAGCACTATCGAAATATAGAAATGACGAGATAACTCGTTTCATACTTTCTTTATGTATCCCCGAGAAATAAAAAAACACGAACCTCTCAAAGAAGTTCGTGTTTTACAGAGATCTCTTTAGTCTTCTGTATCCATGAGTTTCTGCAGCTCGTCCATCTTAGCTTGATCCGCTCACTGTCTTTCGAATTCTTTCATTTCGTCTTCGTACATACCTCGTAGTGTATCCCATCCCTCTTTAGCTTTTGATACGAGATCTTTGATCACCTCTCCTTCTTTCGAGAGGAGCTTTTTAAATTCCTCTCGCTCATCTTCAAATACCTTATGTAGCTCATCCACTTGAAACTGTGAGAGCGTCGGTATAGCATCTACGACACGTTTTTTCTCAGCGATCGAGAGACTGAGGGAAAATTCGAGAAGCTCAAGAAAGTATACCTCATCAAAATCAGATATCGGATGGATCGAAGCGAGCTCATAAAAAAGTGCATTTTCGCTTCGTCTCGGAAGTGAGCCACGAACTGGTCTTTTATCAGGGGTACCTTTAGGTGGACCACCAAATTCTGCAGGAGGCTGAGCTCCTCCTGGTACCATACCAGTATCTTCTCCTGGATCACCAGATCCAGAGCTTCCATCTTGAGTTTGTGTGTCGTCTGCCATATTTAGGTGCGAAAGCGATTACGTTCTATGTGTTCGAGGATCTGAGCGGAAAGAGCTTCTGGGATAATAGCGTTATGCCAGACGGACTCTACGTCTTCATCTTCCTCGAGTGACTCCACTAGTGTATAGACTTTGAGTGCCTTGTCAAAATCAGCGAGCTCGACCGAATTTATGGTCATATATTCCCCTCCAGAGCTCACTATTTCGATATTTCGAGCCAAAAGATATTTTTGTACCTGGGAAAATAAAGCCCACTCCGTCTCTATTTCTATACCATCTGATATACTCCGATAGTCAGTAGCACCGGACTCCATGAGGATTTCTTCGAGCTCGGGAGTGAGTCAGCCAGAGAGAGTGATAATACCTACAAATCGAAAAGCAAAGTTGGAGACCGATCCCGTCTCTCCGAGAGTACCTGAGCATTTAGAAAAGATATGTCGCATATTTGGAGCGGTGCGATTGCGGTTGTCGGTGAGGACTTTGACTACGATAGCAACTCCTCCTGGACCATAGCCTTCGTAGATCACGGCTTCGATAGTGAGAGCTCATTTTTCTTGACCACTACCTCGCTGGATCGCTCGATCGATATTTTCATTGGGAACATTTTCTTTCTTCGCCTTGTAGATCGCCTCAGCGAGGGCGCTATTTTCGGTAGGATCAGCTCCACGAGATGCCGCAAGAGCAATGAGTTTTCCATGTATAGCAAAAGCTTTTCCCCGAGTCTTTGCGGAGAGTTCTTTTTGTTTTTGTACGACTGGTCAGCGTCCCATGAGAGTTTTTTATGAGCCAAGGGGATAGAGTAGTGGATTTTACTCAGAAATCAACCTATCCGCATCTCCCTATTTCAAATACTACTTCCCTATTTCCCGCTTCTCCCATGAGACTCGACTCTTTCTCATGGAGTATGTGCCATCCAGTATCTCCAAGATACACTCGAAACTCTTTGAGTGACTGGACTCGGAGAGTCTCGGATTTTGGTACTCCAGAGGCGGTGAGATTACCTCGACCGACCTCAAACTGTGGCTTAAAGAGAGCGATGAGCGAGCCTTCTTTCTGGAGAAAATATCCTATGTATGGGAGTACTTCTCTCAGGGATATAAAAGAAACATCCGTGACTATCGTGAGAAATCTCTCTGGCGTAGTCCAGGTACGAATATCAACCTGCTCGAGAGAGTGTACACGAGGATCGGCTCGAAGCGTAGGGTGGAGCTGATCCGTCCCGACATCGAGAGCGATGACTCGCTCGGCTCATTGGTCGAGGAGTACCTGAGTAAATCCACCCGTAGAAGATCCGACATCGAGACAAGTACCCGATATAGATCTCGGAAATACCTCTAAAAATCCAGCAAGTTTTAGAGCGCTGCGTGATACATATCGAAGCTCTACATGATCTTGTATATCGATCCGATCTCCTTCTGAAATAGAGTAGGATTTCTTAGTGATAGTGATCCCATTTACCTGGATCAGTCATCGATCTATAAAAAACTGAGCCCTATTTCTCGGTACTTCGAGCATTTCAGCTATTTTTTGATCCAGTCGCATTAGACTCGAGTTCTCATAAACTCCTGAAGCTGAGGGCCGAGATCGGGTCGAGCAAGTGCATAGTCAATCGTTGCTTTGAGAAATCCAAATTTATCTCCTGTATCATATCGAACTCCCTCGATCTCATAGCCATAGATATCCCTCTCTTTGAGCATTTCTACAAATCCATCGGCAAGTCGACGCTCTACTCCCGTCTTCTTCCCCGCTCTTTCTATAAAATCAAAGATATCCGGAGTCAGTACATATTTTCCTACGGCTCCGAGTCGAGAAGAAGTCTCGGAGAGCTTTGGCTTTTCGAGAAATCTATCTACTTTATGAATACGTCCTTCGGTAAAATTAGACTCAATAATACCGTAGCTCGGGACTTTATCATCACTCACTCGCTCGAGACAGATAATCGGAGATTGTTTGCGATAGAATGCATCGATAATCTGCTTGGCGGCGGGTACTTCATGCATGACGAGATCATCTCCAAAGAGGACCAGAAAGGGCTCATCTCCAAGGAAATGTCGAGCTCGAAGTATAGCGTCTCCATCTCCAGTAGGCGAGGGCTGACGTACATAGGCGATATTAGCGAGAGAAGATACCGCCTCTACTTGGGCGAGCTCTGCGGTCTTGCCTTTTTCGACGAGCGTATGCTCGAGCTCAAAAGACATATCAAAATGATCTTCGATGGATCGTTTTCCTCGACCCGTCACGATAATGATATCCGTGATACCTGCGGCTACGGCTTCTTCGACGAGATACTGGATCACGGGTTTATCCACGATCGGAAGCATTTCTTTTGGTTGAGCTTTGGTAGCAGGAAGAAATCGAGTCCCAAAACCAGCAGCTGGGATGACGCATTTAGTGATTTTTTGCATAAAAGTATGAAATTTTCAGTATACTATCTGCCTTTTAGATTTTGAAAATTTTTTCTTATAAATTTATTTAGTGGAAATCTGTCGAAATTCACATGTTTCTAGAGAATGGTAGACTCGGTAGGTGGCGTAGAGGAGTATCGCAATCCCAAGTACTCGTATTTCGTACCCAAAATATGGAAATACCGAGAGTACAGATCCGAGTCCGATATAGCTCGCGAGAGTGATACTACAAGCGGGGCATCCCGTCACGAGTACCGAGAGCAGAGAGCCGATGATTCCTCCACCCGTAGATCTTCCTATCTGTGAGAAATAAAAGATTTTATATCCGGATAATCCGAAAAATATCGGGGCTACGAGGAGAAATATACCGTTGAGAGCGAGTTCTAGGAGAGCTACCCATCGACCCAGATTATTCATCGTGAGCTCAAAGTCTGAAAATCGGTATTCTAAGAAGAGTATCCCGACAAAGGTAAGGCTCCAAGGGAGCCAAAAAGCCGCAGAACGCAGAAAAGCGGCAGAAGAACAATACAGACGAGGTATGGATGACCTTTTCAAACATACTGGTACTAGAAGTAGTGGTCAATCAACCCCCCCCCCGCAGTCGGCGAGTTCATATTCCGCAAGCTCAAGCGGCGTAAGGTCTACTGCCAGCACACTTGAAGCAGAGGCAAAAGGCGGAAAAGTAGGGTGGATTATCGCGGGTGCCATTGCTGCGGTTGGGGCAGGGTATGCTGTGATTCGCAAAGTTAACGAAAAACGAAGTGAAGAGAGATTGCCTTCGTGGA
>JANOQA010000125.1:0-10298 GCA_031422145.1 bacterium
ATAGAGAAAAATGGTACATTTGACTCTCCCGCTACGGCTCTCGCCAGTAATGTCTTACCAGTACCAGGAGGCCCTACCATGAGGATACCTCGAGGGATCTTTGCTCCGAGATCTCGAAATTTTTTGGGATTTTTGAGAAAATCTACCACTTCAGCGAGATCTTCTTTTTCCTCTTCAGATCCAGCTACATCAGCAAAAGTTACTTTATCTTTGCCTGGCTCATAGATACGAGCTCGAGATTTGATAAAGGCCATCGGACCACCTCCACCAGCCCCCATCTTTCCTACGAGAAAAAAGAGTATTATCACAAATATCACGAGCCCTATGAGACTCGGGAGGAAGTCGGCGAGAAATTTCCCCCAGACATCCTCTTGTACGGAGATTTTTGTGGCGACTCCTTTTTCATTGAGACCGAGATCTTTGAGTCCATCTCGAGGAGGTAAGAGGACTTTGTCGACATCGACTACGGTGATAGTTTTATTGCCGACTGTTTCGGTACGTTCTGGCTTTTTGGCAGAGAGAGTATTTCATTCGACGATGAGCTCGGTATAGGATCCAGATTGATATTGAGCAATTACTTGATTGAGTCCAATGGTGTCATTGATCACCTCTCGAGATCGAGACCCCCAAAGAGTCCCTACTACCGAGAGTATGAGTGCAGCAACGAGGAGTATGACAAATGGATTCCATCCCTTTTTCCCAGCTGGTTTTTTGGTAGATACTTTTTTGATCATAGAAAGCATTTCTTCCCGAGGAGTTTTAGACTTTTTCTTCATGATATATGAGTAAAATGACGGCATAGTATAGTCCGAAACTAAGCTTTTGCAAAAAAAGTTCTCGTATTTCTTAGAAAATCTCACATCTTCTCTGATCTCGTAATCCTCGGATTCCTCAATAATAAAATTGACATTCAATAATAAATGCCTAGAAATAATTTATTACCTCACTCTATTTTTCCCATGAAATATATTATCTTCCTCCTCATAGTCCTCTCCCCTACCTTTGTATCCGCAAGCTTTTTTGAGTCAGAAATCATAGGAAATGAAATGGTTCAGAGTCGCATCGATCAGGTACGTATTATAGACTTTACGTTTAAAAATATGGCTACTTCTGCGAAACATGCTCAAACAAAATTTTTTATTAGTAAAACAAAATCAGAAATACTCTCACGATATGCGGATGGTCGTGTCAATGAATACGAGTTTGCCGATATAACAAATAATCTCGAGTACGTAGCTCATTCGATGAATACATATTTCACGAATATGAAAGCTTTTGAGCGATCAAATAATCGCGTCTATCGGACTCTCGCTCTCCAAAACCTCCGCGATAGCAAAGGAGCATACGAAAGACTTCGAGCTGACACTCAAAAAAGTATCCATCAACCATAGTTTATGAGTCTGCACACTTCATGAGGAGATAGAGATTTCGCCAATCTCACGCTAGATGCCTATCAAGATGAACTTGATAGAATACTTGAAGTTTTTCTCGCAAAGCCCTTTCGATCACATAATCTACAGACATATAGTATATCTCTCGGTTTTCCACTATTCTCCGATACTCATGTTATATATAGTATGAGTAGTGATAACCTCTATGAGAGAAATATCAGTCTTGGTTTTTCTCTCATAGAAGCAGATTATCCTCGTATAAACGAGATCAGTACATGAATCATCGAAAAGTATGAGATGCTATTTGCTGGTTTGAAATGGGGACTCATTTGTAGTGCGTGAACCATACAAACAAGCTCTGGTACTCAAAAAGTTCTCATTCCTAAGTACTATAATGGTATGCTTCGAGGTGTATTTTCCTGGGATCATCTCACGGCAAACTCTGAGAGCCCTCTCGAATTTTTGAGATTTTTCACTCACGAGCTCCTCCGCTCAGGACATACAGCTACAAACCCACTCGGATATCGATCTCATAATATTGTAACATGAAGTACTCCCCCAAATAGCCCCCTCGAAAGACCTATTTCTCGTGCCTCATCTATCGGTCAAGAACTCAGTGTTCCTGGTGAAGACATATCCGATAAAACTACAGTTCTTCTTGCTAGATTTCTTAAATAATATCCATGAACTCTCTCAATTCTCCAGTTACAGATCCTAGCTATTTTATGTATCTCAAAGATCTCCATGAATCCTACGCTCATCGACTGGGTCCCAGAGTCATCGGAGCTATGTTTACTAATCCGAGTGAACAGACCTATGAGTTTGAACTCGGAATAGGAGGAGTCTACGATTTTCAGATATGTATAGCATCTACCCCTACAACTATAGGACATTGCACTCCTCATGATCCTCGACGAATCGAGCTTTCCCTACGAGTAAATAGTGTAATGAGTGACTCCGTAGCGAGATCTCTCGACGGGATTATAAGTCGGTTTACAAAAGAGGATCTCACCTGGGAAGATGAGGATACTGATATGGGTGGCGTATCTAATATAGAGGCCCCAGACGGATCAGACATAGCGAATACCGACTCTGAAACTATGGATTTTTACTTTGCATTTCAAACTCTCCCCGCCAATCATCTCATTCTCACAACGGTCATAGCAAAACTCGCTGAGTCCCTCATGCGAAAGTGATTTCCTATCGAAGGAAGAGTCGGGTTTTTCAAAACCGAATCCAACCATCATGGTCGTATGAATACTCTCGGTATTTCTGATCCAGAAGACACTCCAATAGGTCGAAGCGATGCAGAAATAGATATCTATGTCGCCCGAGCTACAAGATATCGAGAAACTCATCCGCATATCGACGCAATACTCCGAGACCTGAGTCGACAAAAAGAGCTTTCTCCTAAAACTCGTTGGGATCTCATCGCAGCTGGAGAAGCACAATTCATAAAATACCAACGAGGTATCCTCGTATCTGAGAAAGCTCAGGCAAGACGAGATAAAAAACTCTATAAACGCATCATCGAAGAAACTCTCGGACCTCCTCCAAGAGAATCTTCTCGTCCTACTTCTCCTATCAGTAATAGCCTTCTTGGGACACTCCATGTATGAAAAAAATCTGCTGATCCAGGAGAGCCTGAGCCAGTATAATGAAAAATACTCCGATGCATCGGAGTATTTTTGTGTCGAGTGATTTTATTTCTTCTTTCGCTGAGATTTAGTCTTTCGGACTCCACTACTAAAGGTACGACGACGAGTATACTCTTCCTCAGAGTGAAATTTCTTGGCGACATCTTCGATATCTTCCGCTTTGAGACCTCCTCATTTTTTAAAGATACTCTCTCGTCCTTTGAGCTCGATCACGACAGGAGTTCCCGAAAATCCAAAATACTGTCGAATCTGATTTTCGATAAATCTCGGGTATGAATAGTGAAAGTGCTTTTCGTTGTTTACTGAAATGAGAAACTTAGGTGGATTGATATCAACCTGAGATCCGTAGTAGATCTTTGGTTTGTGAGATTTTCGGTTTCCAGAAGGGGGATGTTTGAGGACGACTTGTTCGATAAAGTCATTGAATACTCGAGTCTTCACTCGCTTCGCTCGCTCTGCCTTTATAGCCTCAGCTATGTCGAGGACTTGATCTACTCGAGTCCCATCTTTCGCACTCGTAAATACGGGCGTCACATAGTCGATGAAGTCAAACCGAGCCTTGAGATAGCGGAGATAGTCATCCGTCACCGACTGAGAAGCGACGTCCTTTCGACCGAGGACGACGTCCCATTTATTAAATACTAGGATGATCCCCTTGGCGAGCTCGAGGGCCTTTCCGACGATGGCTTGATCCTGACCCGTGATCCCCTCATTAGCATCGAGGACGATCACGGCAATATCCGCTCGCTCGATGGCTCGCTCGCTTCGCATGACACTCCAGTCTTCGATATTTCGAGCTCCGATCTTTCCAGCTCGGCGTATCCCAGCTGTGTCGATAAGGACATATTTTTTTTCTTTCCACTCAAATACCGTATCGATCGAGTCTCGAGTCGTACCAGGCATATCCCAGACCATCACTCGATTTTCTCCGGTGATCGCATTGAGAAGGCTGGATTTTCCGACATTGGGTCGTCCGATGATCGCGATCTTGAGATACTCACTCGAGTAGTCGGGCTCATTATACGTATAGTCTCGCTCTCCCAGTATCCGAGCGATCTCACGTCTCAGCTCTCCGATCCCTCGAGTATGGACGACACTCGTCGGGATCATCGGAGAAAATCCGAGTTTGAGGAGTCACTGGGCTTCGACGATACGACTCGTATTATCGGCTTTATTAGCGGCGACGATGACGGTCTTGCCAGACTTTCTCAGGAGCTTGGCGATCTCTTCGTCGAGCGTGGTGATCTTGTCATACTCGAGGACAAATATAATGATGTCAGATCGGTCGATCGACTCATGAACTCGACCCCGTACATCCGTGAGGACTTCGTCATTTTTCCCGCTGGTGAGACCTCCCGAATCCGCTATCAGATACGAAAGATCTGCTTCGTCGTCTCGGACCTGGTACTCGAGGATATCTCGGGTCGTGTTTTCGATATCGGATACGATGGCGATCTTGTGTCCGGTCATAGCGTTAAAAAGGCTTGATTTCCCGACATTGGGTCGTCCGACGATCGTGATACGGGCGAGGCCCTCTATGGTATTCATGGTGATGATATTATTTGGTTTCTATCTCTCATACTATGAGAATTCTCAGTATCTTCTCTCTACACAATTTTAGTATCGTATATGGTGCCCTCGACATGAATCGAACATGTGTCTAAGCGTTAGGAGTGCCTTGTTCTATCCACTAAACTACGAGGGCTAATCAAAAAAAGGGGCTTTTTGACTGAAAGCCCCCAGATCATAGCGAAGATCGCTCTAAATACAAATTACTCTATGCAAACGTCCCTCTACTAAAGCGGAGAGTGAGAAATGGGTTGTTATATGGATTGGCGAGGATTTCTTTCGTAGCAACATGGATCTGGGCTTCCTCAGCCTTTAATACCGGCATCTGGATATATTGACCATTTCGAAACGTAGCGATGCTTTCGATCTGGATATAGTCAACGACACGAGAGATCGTATCATCTCGAAAATGTGAGGTATCCGTGATGTGATATACACCTCGCACGAGATAGCTACGACTCTTGTAGGAGAGTTTGAGAGCAAACCTTGTCCCTTCGATGAGGCTCGCATCCTCGTGAAACACTACTTTAGAGTGTTCTTTCACCATACTCGGTCGAGCGACTCGCTCGGTCGAGGTATCAAAATCTATATGAAGTTGTGGAGTCATAAGAGTGGGTTATGACTTTATTTTGGCATACTTAAAAATGAGAGTCAAAGAAATTGCAATATATGAGGAGATGTGGTGAAATACAGGTATGTTGTATGTCCCCTCGACCGAGTTTATAGTAAAAATGAATCTTATAGAACTTACAAAAGTTATATTCAAGGATCATTACGATATAGTAAATTTTTGTGAGCATTATTTTGGAGGTACTATCACTGAAGAAAATGCTTTTCAGATTAAACAAATTCTCACAGTTATGATCACCGCTTACGAACAAGAACCAAGTCCAGAAATAGAAGAACATATAATATCAGTCTTTCATGGGTTACAGATAGAGCTTCGAGAAAAATACGTTACATTTTACAATCAAGCACTCGAACGATATACTTTCCAATGATGAGAAGTATCAGAACAACTAGAAGACAGAAATACTGCTTCTCAAAATATATCCCTTCACTTCTAAACATATGTCTCTCGATAACTTAAAGATTGAAGCTCCTTCAAATAAATTAAGTCAGGTTGATCAAACTACAGCCATAGAGGCTCTACGAAATGGAAAACCAGTTGAATTTCAAGATATCACACTCAGTCCTGAGTCCTTTAGAAATGCCTTAAAGAATATAGCTGATGGAACTTATAACCCTCTTACGGTAGCTAAACGGGCTTTTGCTCAAGCTATTGGGAAGGATCCAGAAAATGAAGCTTTTTCTATGGCTTCTGAAAATGCTAGAATAGTTGCAGATAAAAAACCTAAAACACAACCAGCAAATCAAACTCCTAAAGCTCCTAATGATTTTCAAAAAGGTATTGAAACTCTTACACCAGGAGGTAGAGATGCTCAAATAAAGAAAGCTCTTGAAGAATAATATAAAATTCTATGCTCTCCCGTAGATCTGTCCTCCTCGGTAGCACCGCCCTCCTCGCTCCGAGTGGGGATTTTTTACGATGAATGAGTTTAGTAGACTATAAAAAATGACTCCTCGAGTGAGAAAATATAGACTCGTATCTGAGGAGTGAACAGTTCAAAGAATTTCAAGCAATAAGCCCCCTCACCCTCCGACCAAGAGAAAGTCCGGCACGAATGTGAGTAGAGGAAGCATTTGAGAAGATACACTCTAAAAAGGGAGTGTCTGCTTTGGAGAAAGCAGTCGGAAAAAGTCCTATCGCCTACTGAGATATCCCACCAAGAGTTCTACGATCTGCGGTATCATCACCAGAATCCTCCAGTCTACGTACTCATACAGAAGAACGCTATACCTATTTTTATACAGAAGCTCTCGAACTTTACCATCGAGGACGTTCACTCTCAGAGCCATTTCGATCTGAGAGTACCACTTTCGCGGAACAGTCTTTTTATATCGCCTCTCGGTATCAGCCAGTTAGTAGGATCACTTTTCAAGAAAGGTTTCAAAAAGCAGTAGTTTGAATTCAATATCAAATACAAGAAACTCATTGGCTCGAGAAAGCGATGGGTTCATTTCATACCAGTCGCATTCATAGTTTATTTCGAGATCCTCAGAAAATAGAATCTATCCTCTCAGAGTATCGTACTTCGTTTCAAACTAATCTCACTAAAAGACAGCCTCCCCTGAGTCTCGGACAGATGATCGAGACTCTCGAGCAGAGTCTCTCGCCCTATCTTGCACCGAGTGGATTTAAGGTGATCGAAAATATGATTCGTACAGAGTATCGACTCGCTCGTATATTTGAGTCAAGTCATATGAGATCCCTCCTCACGAGTATTGAAAAGGTGAGTCAATATACTACACAAACTAAGCCTCTTTCCACCCAAGAGCAACAGGTATCTTTTACTCATTTTAAAGAACGCCTTAGCTCAGATCGTAAAAAACTCCTGAACCAAGATCTCACCATACTCACTCTCTCAGAAATACGAGCGGGACTCCCTCTTGATACGATACTTCAAACATCTCGAATATGATCGATCGATCCGACTCGCTATACTCGCCCGAGATCTATCGCCCATGAGATGATCGAGCTCGTATCACCCGATCTCCCACCTCCGAAAAAAGAAGAAATACGTCAGCAGTATGTATCTCGTCGTGATACAAGTATGTTTCCAGAGGCTCTCAAGGGCGATATTATCTCAGCAGAGAAACTGAGTAATACTGAGACTCTTCAGCAAATTTCTCATCTCCTAAAGACAAATAATCATAGTGGACTCGGAAAATATATACGATCTCTGCCTCTCGCAGATCAGCCAGCAGCTCTGACACTCGTATTTCGAGTAGTAGCGGAGGCTTTTGATACCAACTATTTAAAAGACCAAAATCCTGCTAGCATTTGGTCTACCCTCAGGGATACTCTTCGGTCTGAAAATCCTCCAAATGGAAAGTATCAATTTGATTCATTTGAGGCAGATCAGTTTGAGATGTCTCACCCCGAGCATAATTGTGTTGGTATTACTCTCCTCTGGAGTAAATATATCGAAGAGAAACTAGGATTTCCTTCGAGGGTAAAAAATGTGATCCGTACTTCGTATAGTCAATGACACCAATCTCACGTATTTAATATAGTCGAGATATGAGAGTACAGCATAGTGGGAGATTTTACCTCAAATCGAGCTTTTTTTACAAAGACGAAAGATCTCCCTGAACTTGGGTTCATAGGAGATACTGAGTCAGCCCTCGGAGGGTATCTATCGAGCGTGTTGAGTACTCTTACATTATCTAATAGAGATCCCCTTAATTTCTATAAAGAAAATAGGAAACGACTCAAGTCTCTTGCCTTAGCTCTCCCAGAAAATCCAGTACGAAAGATGTTTATAGATCGAGTAGAGTCTTTTCGGTAGAAGCTACTTTCTCTGCTTTCAGAAAGATCCTACCATTCAGATTACTCGTCTCCACCAGCTTGATGATCTACTTTTGGATCACCTGATACGTACGGGCTCTGGAGCATTTTTCAGTGTATTTCTATCTTGTTCATTCTGGAGTATATCTCCTTCGGTGAGGAGGAGAGGGAGTACTCTGAGTTGAGTCATTATCGTAATAATCTCCGCATTTACTTGGGAAGGAGTAGCCATCTTTGGATCTATGATCCCATACTCTCGAGTGAGTCGATAAACTACCCAAAGTCGTACGAGAGAAATATCCTTTGAAGACCATTTTCAGAGAGGTACTCCGAGGAGCTCACTAAGCTGCGGTGCGTGTCGTCTTTTAAAATTATTCAGACCGGTCGCTCCGAGCTCTTTTACTCCAGCATCATCGACGATATTTTCCCCCTTGCGTCGAGGCGATACTTCGAGAGCCACCAGACCCGTATGAGTCATTTTTTCTTCGACCTGAGCGGCTATCAGATGTTTTTGGAGGTCACGAAGAGCTCTTTTTGATGTACCATCTCCTCGGCTTTCACCGGTCAATACCTGCAAAGTTTTCGCATGATTTCGAGTCAGAGCAAGAGCGACTCTACTATACATTTCGACTCGATCAGCTCGATCTGTAAGTGGTCGAGAGCTCGGAAGAGAGGAAATACCCCCCATTTGAGAAGGACGAGCAGGCTTGACTAAAGGCATGATAGAGGGATATCAGAGGTATACTCTGATAGTACATCATATATTTTCTCCTATTCAATACGTTTTTACAGAAAGCTAGACTATCGATGGGTACGTATAGCAGATACGGTATTTCCTATATGTTTTCCATCACCCTCGATCCGACTATCAAAAGTGCTCAGCCCCAGAGCTGGATGTACCGTGACCGAATAAGAGAGGAGTTCACTGACTCCGGCAAACTTCTCAGAAATTCCGGAGTATCCCTCAAATACGGTAGTTGTATTATCTGGGTCAATAGTACCAGGTTTCCGTACCGAAGCTATAACACAGTATCACTCTCGAGCGATAGCTTCTGTATTAGTACGTACTCGGTATCCATCTCGTACATCAAATATACAGATATCACTCAATCCTGACGCATCATGGAGATTGGCGGTGAGAGCTTTAACTCGATGAGCAGCGGCTTTTATGAAAACGAGGAGATCCTGTGGAAGTTTTTCTCCATGATCTGGATCGATCGATCTCTGAGCTATCTTGGTACGAACCGTAGTCTGGTCCGGGAGGAATTGATAGGTAGATCCCCGCGAAGTCTCGATCATCGATACTTGAGATCGATCGGTCGGTATGACATTTGGAAATTTTGGAGGATTTTTATGAATTACTTGCATCACGGGCAAGTCGATCACATAGTCCGGGAGTACCTCTATATGAGTCACGGGGGATGTTTGGAGTCTTGGAGTGAGGATCATATTATTTGAATTGATCACCAAAAGTATCGACTGACCTACGATATGAGCCGTACGATCATTGGAAGAGGCTTCGACATATACAACCTCCTCTGGAAGGCCTCGAATAATATACTGAGCCCCCGACTGAGTAGTGAGTCGAAGTCTCTTTCCAATTGGTACTGGATATGTCGAGAGAAACTGTGCGAGAGAAATACGCATATTCGGAGAATTTCTCTGCAAAAAATTATCTACCATGGCACTCTCCGGAGGACTGATAGTATTTTGAACCCGACGAGAGGTTTCCCGTGATCAAACATGGGTCATAATATCTGAATCCGCAGGAATGGTTTCTGGAGGAATTGGAGATATTTTATTCATATCCCTATACTGCCTCAATCCAGTGATTTTTGCAAAAATCTAGATATTCCTATACTCAAAATATATATCCCTCTATTTTATGCATCGAGCTCTTTCCCTCCTCCAAAAATCCTACGACCTTCGTGGAATTTATCCATCTCAGGTAGATAGTGAATTTTTCTCATTGGTTGGTCAGGCTCTTGGCTCTTGGGCTGGAGAAGGAGCTATCATCGTAGGGGGTGATGCTCGACTCTCAACTCCTGAGCTAAAAGAAGCTCTGATCGCTGGACTCATGACTACAGGTCGTCGAGTGATCGATATCTGACTTGTATCGAGTGATATGCTCCAGTTTACGACGATCCACTTTGCGAGTGAATGTACTCTCGGGATTATGGTCACCGCCAGTCATAACCCAAAAGAGTACAATGGTTTTAAGTGTTGTTTTTTAAACGCTCGACCGCTCGATCTACGGAAGGTAGGACC
>JANOQA010000126.1:0-5016 GCA_031422145.1 bacterium
ATACAGATTCTTCTTCGAAGGAGGAATTGAGTCGTATGTTCACTATCTCAATCGATCGACAGATCCTGTAACTGATGAGGTATTCTATACTGATAAACAAGTCGATCAGGTTCAAGTAGAGATTGCTCTCCAATATAAGAAAGATGACTACAATGAGAAACTCATATCATTTGTCAACAATGTCATCACCCCAGAGGGTGGTACGCATGTCGTCGGATTCAAGATGGCACTCACTCGTACGATCAACAAATACGCCCGAGCCCAAGACTATCTCAAAGAAAAAGATCTCAACCTCGTCAACGAAGACGTACTCGAAGGACTCATCGCCGTCATCTCCGTCAAGATCCCTGAGCCACGGTTTAGCTCGCAGACCAAAGAAAAACTCGTCAATCCCGAGACTAAGGGGATCGTAGACCGAGCATTTGGAGAAAAACTCTCCGAGTGGCTCGAGGAAAATCCTCGTGCTGCTAAGTCCGTGATCGATAAATGTCTCCTCGCGGCTCGTGCTCGTGCTGCGGCTCGATCGGCTCGAGATACGATCATCCGTAAAGGAGCCCTCGAGGGTATGGCTCTCCCAGGAAAGCTGGCTGACTGTTCGTCAAAAGACCCCGTCAAGTCTGAACTCTATATCGTAGAGGGAGACTCTGCGGGAGGGACGGCGAAACAAGGTCGAAATAGAGAATTCCAGGCGATCCTTCCTCTCCGAGGGAAGATCCTCAATACCGAGCAGGCTCGACTCGACAAGATATTTGGAAATGAGCAGATCAAAAATCTCATCATCGCTCTCGGGACTTCGATCGGAGATACCTTTGAGATCAATCGACTTCGATATCATCGGATCATCATCATGACGGATGCGGACGTGGATGGGGCACACATACGTACTCTTCTCCTCACGTTTCTCTATCGATATATGAATCCTCTCGTCGCTCGAGGACATATATTCATTGCCAATCCTCCGCTCTACAAGCTCGCCAAAGGGAAAGAGATCCACTATGCCTACTCGGATCCTCAGAAAAATCAGATCATCGCCCAGTATGGTATAACTACCGAGGGCATCCAGCGATATAAGGGTCTCGGAGAGATGAACGCCGAGCAGCTCTGGGAGACGACTATGGATCCCTCTGTTCGCAAGATGTACCGAGTCCAGATCGGAGATGCGGAGGCTGCCGATCAGATGTTTCGAGTGCTCATGGGGGAGGAGGTAGCCCCACGAAGACGATTTATCCAGACACGAGCGAAACACGTGAGTAATTTGGATTTGTAGAAAAGGCTAGTAAAATTTTCTTATGTCAAAGACTCTTATTTACGGAGTTATTGTTATCCTTGCTCTCAGTCTTTTAGGAAATTTTTACTACTTCTTTGATCTATTCTCTCACTTTTACCTTCAAATTTGAGTGACTATTTTTTGTATGAGTCTCTGGTATTTTTACAAGAGATATTGGAGGGAGGTAGCACTTTCTCTCCTCTGTCTTGGATTTGTAGGAGTGCATATTTGGGGTGCGAATTTAGCTGGATTATATGATCATGAATCAGTAAAAAATCCAGATCTCATGTTCATGAATACGGAGTTCATGAATACCGATATTGATCCGATAGTAGACTATATAAATACTATAGAACCAAAGAGAATAGCTCTTGTAGAACTCAACGCTCAGTTATTTGAACAGATAAAAGTACAGTGAAAATATAAATATAGCTACTACTATCCAAATCGAGTATATTCCTTTTGATTTTTTACGAATGATGAAGTCTTAGAGCAACAGACCTATCTACAGGGGGATTACCCTATTGGATTCTTTAGAACTCAGGAGAAAACTTACTTTGTAGTACATCCGCTTCCTCCACTAGATGAAGAGGGATATCGACTTCAAAAAGAGTTTTTTATAAATATTACAGATCGTATTTCAAAAGAAAAGAATTTTATTCTTGCGGGAGATTTTAACTCAACCCCCTACTCTCGAGTCTTTCAATCGTTTTTTGGTCAATATTTCTACTCCAATATTTACTCTTGGGCCGTAAGTACGCTGCTCACTATTCCCATAGATCATGTAATATCCAATCATCCAATTATAAATACGCCTGGTATAGAGCTCTCATCCGATCATATTGCAATACTCTCTCAGTTTTAGGGTTCTACTCCCCATACAACTTCGTATGACTTCCAACATTTACGAGACTCACGAGTTCATGATTTCACTGAGAATCATCACGATACAGCACTCGTAGATCAAATCCAGCATTGATCGAACGGAGTTTATGGAATTTTCATTTCAAGGCATGATTTCTGAGCTTTTGAACATTAGGCTCACTATGAGTTGAACAAGAATATAGTATAAAAATGAAGATACCTAGAAATATATATTTCATACTCTTCAAATGTATAAATTATTACTTATGTATAGGATTAGAAATCCTCTTTAAATATTGTACTAGCTCATCCATAGATCCAAACGACCCATCTATAGTATTCTCTGGATCATTCATTTCATCGAGTATCCTCTGACTTGCCTTCGGAGTAAATCCATTTTCATCTCGTAGAGATACATTGAGTCTCTGGTCTCGGACAAACTGAGAGAGCTGGATATTGATAATACTCGATAGGTTGGCCCCCAACTTTTTAGCAAGTTCTTGGGCGTCTTTTTTAATAGTTGGATTGATACGAATACTGGTAGAGGTGGCAGGCATAGATACTACGTTAGATATACGATGTAGTATATAGAGTCATTTGTACTGCAACTCTTACGCCTTTCTCTCACACAAAGCCATGCTAGAAAATATAGATTCCTTTATTTTATCCCTAAAATGGTATGCAATACTACCCTATATGAGGGACAAAAGAGAATGCTTTGATTCCAGACGTCTTTTCACTAGAGATTTCCCTCCTCTCCAGAAATCCAGTATCCTGTATTTCGAGGTATCGACTATTGATTTTCTGCTACGGAGAGATATCATATGCACATGACTACTATAACTCTCGATGAACCTATCATTCTGAATAAAACTCATTTCTCTACTTCTGATGATTTGATTAAGTCACTTCTTCAGGCTGAATTTGAGACAAAGCTTGAGAAATCGTATCAGAAATCTCTTTTGAGTCCTGATGAAGATTTTGTGAACTTATAAAATACTCTATGCAACGTATTATTGAACATAAGGATGTTGCCAAGTATATCATAAGCCGAAATCTCCTCAATCAGTATAGGAAAGCGAAAATGTATCTTTTAGATAATCAGCACGATACAGTAAAATTTAAACTCAGACAACCAAAGTCGAAATGAATATATCAGTTTAGAGTAACTCAAAAATATCGTGCCTTTGGATATTTCGTAGAAAATGATATATTTAAGATTTTTGAAATTTCAGATCACCAAGAATAAATACTATGTCCTACACCTTCACTCGAGAATCCGCCGCTGAGAGACTCCAGATATCGACCCGTACGCTCGATCGTCACGTCAAAGCCGGTAAGATCCGATCTAAAAAACAAGGAAAAGTCCTCTATCTCCATGAGGACGATATTCGAGATCTTTCGACCCCCCTCTGAGAGCTTCAGAAACCGACTGATTCGGTACGAAAGTCCACTTCGTCCAAAAATACTCCTCTAAAAGACGAGATTATATTTTTTGATGAGACTCCGGTTGAGACGAGATTTCGTCGGAAGCCCGTCATGGTCGACTATCGTGATCTCTACGAAGACTCTCTCCGGCGTATCGGAGATAAAGACCGAGTCATCCAGGATCTCTCCTATCGTGCCGGTCAAGCAGAGAGCGAGCTAAAAAACTCTATCCCCATGATCGAGTACAAAAAGACTACCTTTCTCCTCGAGTCTGCCAAGTCCAAGACCGAAGAAGACTACCGAGTCTCTCTCGAAAAAACTGAGAAACTCACTCAAGAAGTCGAGTCTTCAAAATTTATCGTATATGTTCTCGCGAGTCTCGTCGTGATACTCCTCGCCGTAGCCGCTACGCTTACGCTTTTTATATTTTAACTACTCCGAAAGGAGTTTTTTTATGCATCCAACGGTCCAAAACGCTAAACGCTACCTCCTCAAACTCTCGGGAGAAGCCCTCCAGGGGAAGCTCGAGTACGGGATCGATGTAGAATTTCTCGAAATACTCGCCAAAAAAGTCGTCAAACTCGTCCAGTCTGGGAAAGAGGTCGTGATCGTGATCGGAGGAGGAAATATATTTCGAGGGGTATCTGGAGCTGCGGCAGGACTCGATCGCTCAAGTGCTGACTATATGGGGATGCTCGCTACCGTCATGAACGGTATCGCTCTCGGAGACGCGATCCGCCAACAAGGACAAGAAGTCCGTATCATGTCGGCTCTCGAGATCAATAAAGTCTCCGAGCTCTTTATCCGAGGTCGAGCGATGAAGCACCTCTCTCGAGGTCGGGTGATCGTAGCAGTAGCCGGGACCGGGAATCCCTACTTTACGACGGACTCTGCGGCGGTACTTCGAGCTCTCGAGCTCGACTGTGATGTCATGGTAAAAGGGACCAAGATCGATGGAGTCTATACGGCTGATCCAGCCAAGGATCCAACTGCTACAAAATATGATACTCTCTCACTCCAGTCAGCCCTCGAGCAAAATCTCCGTGTCCTCGACCAGTCAGCTCTGGCGGTGGCTCGAGATGAAAAACTCCCGGTATTTGTCTGTCGGATCGAAGATATTGATCGTCTCGGAGAGGGGACGGTATCGGGGACACTCCTCCTGCCAGAGTAGGAAAGTACTCTAGTAGTCTTGGTCTTCAGAGTCTCAGAGGCCATCAAAGATGGGATCTCCTCCAAAAAACTCTTCGAGAATTCCCCGACCTCCTGGAAGATTGCCAGATCGACCATCTACTCGAGTGAGATTTGGTCTATTTTCCTGGAGCTTTTTGAGGTCTTCGAGCGTAGAGCGGAGCTCGGATCGGTCACTTTCTGAGAGGAGACGATCCTCGCTTCCGGATCCAGAGGTAGATCAAAGAGGTCGTATCGAACCTGTATTGGTATAGCCGGTAGCTCCAGAA
>JANOQA010000127.1:0-2768 GCA_031422145.1 bacterium
GTCACGAGAGTAAATTTCTTTTCTGGAAATTTTGCCACCAGCAATTTCAAAATAAAAGGACTATACACAATACTTTTATTTGGGGACTCCAGGGTAATCTCTCGATCTGAAAGAGCCGTGATCCGAGCTAGCACAGAGGCAATATCGTCTCCTGGATGTATAATGATACGACTCTCCGAACTATTCATATCTATAAATTACATATCTGAGGATTCGAGCGATAGGATCTTGTTTTTGAAGTACTATCTCAGCGGCGGTACGAGCGAGTGCATAGGCGACTCCGTATTCTGCAGAGAGTCCTACCGAGGTGGGAATGAGGGTTTTGCCGAGGAGGGTAGTATAAGGAAGCGACTCACCAAGACTCGTGACAAAGTCATTTCGAAAACCCTCCGTCACTACGCCTCCAGAAAGATATATATTTCGTACTACCGCATCGGGAGATATATCTCGCAAAGCTACTCGGATCGCATCTCGCAGAATACCTATGTAGTCTTGTTTTACTTTCTGAAAGAGAGTGTCGTCATCTTTTGCATCTATGATACGATGCTGGATCTCGAGCCGAGAAAGAGTCGGCTCCGATCGACTGAGGAGATCCTCTAGTATAGAGGATCCGAAAGGGATCGTAAAAGAACCAAGGATTTCAGAGTAGTTTTCCAGAGTGAGCGTCGTACTACTCGCTCCAAAATCAATACAGAGATTTGGATCAAAAAGTTCGAGCGAGTTTTCGAGTGCTTTTGGGAGAGCTATCCCTACTGGCACAAAAGATATGAGATTGAGACCGAGAGATCGCTCGAGCCCCGAATATACATGAAATACTGATATCGGAATAAATACATTACACACCGTGAGACTGATATTTTTCCCAGTAAATCCGATCGGATTGGAGACTTTTTTTCCATCTATGACGATCGAAGTCAGAGTCGTAGTGACGAGCTTCATCTGAGTGTTCGCTCTCAGTATCCGAGAGAGGATCTTTGGCTCAGCTTTTTCGAGAGACTTCATCTCTATCTTGGCGACCATCGTGTCTATTTCCTCCATATCGAGCGGAGCACTCTCCTGATCACGTACGTAGTTCATAGAAAGTATATCACTCACCATCTCGGTAGACTGAAGGGAAAAGATCACATCTTTCACAGATGACTCATGATCAGGAGAGATCTTGTCGAGGGCTTTCTTGACGGTATGAGCGACCCCCTGAAGATCAGATATCTCTCCAGAAATACTATGTTTTTTACTCTGACGTACCGACACTTGGTCATCGATCTGAAGTTCCCCAGAAACTAGAGAACACAGGAGTACTTTGATACGAGAAGATCCTATGTCTATCACATAAAATCGATCTGCCTGCGTCAGTGCCCGTATCTGAAACCCCATGAAAGGAAAATAAAGTTATATTAGGTATATCTGAAACCCTGTAAAATACAACAAAAAAAGGCTCCCCTTTAGAAGTCTTTTTTTAGTAAATCATCGTGCTATATATGCATAAGGGCTCGTATTTCGGTAATACGATGTTCCTTCCCTGCTTTTCGCAGAAGCTCTTCTCCTTCAAAAGGATCTGAAAGCTCAGATAGGAGTGCTATCCCGAGATCTTCCATGATGAGAGTGTCTTCTGGAGCGAGGTTGAGGGCTCGTTTTAGGAGGAAAATACCTCGATCAACATTGCCAGTCACGGTATACGCCCAGCCAAGATGCCGAAGTATCTCTGGATTGTTTTGAAAGAGTTTATTCGCTTGTTCGAGGAGCTCGATCCCCCCCTTAAAATCTCCCGCAGAAACTTTTATATACCCAGAAAGATACATACCCGTAGCTGACTCATAGTTGAGCTCTTGGGCTATTTTGATAGCCTGTCCTGCCTGGATGAGATCCCCGAGGAAGAGATGAATATCCGCCATTTCTTCATACAGACGATAGTCATCCGTATACTTGAGTAGGAGATCTTTGACGAGAGATTTAGCAGCGTCATATTGATTGGCTGTTTTGAGCTCTTCTATTTTTTGGATGTGGGGGACGAGTCAATCGATCATGCGAGTAGAGTATCCGAAAAGAAACGGATTTCAAGGAAGTTTTCCAGGAAATGTTTGCTAAAATTCTCAAATATATACAATATTTATATATAGTTTTTTATATATAAAATTCAGCCTATGCAACGGTCTTCTACTCTAGAGAACGAGCCTATTCGAGTCGAGAAAATAGGAGGAGATGACGCCTTTCGAATGAGACAGACGGTTGATGCTATCAAAAAAAATATAGGAATCGGAGTATATGTATTTTCTGCCTTTAAAGACTCTTCTCAGGAAACTTTTTTTAATACTACGAATGCCCTGATTTCCCTCGGGGATTTTGTATCCCAAAAAGATTTTGTATCTGTATTTTCCAAACTTAATGAGCTCTCTACTTTCTATACCCATGCAATACAGCGAGAGTGGCAATCTGATTCTCATATACAAGAGAAAGTTTTAGCGAAGTGTTGAGAGTTATTTACGAAATTACGAGTTACATTACAGGCATTAGAAACTCAATGTGAAAGTACAGAAGTTCTCCATCTTCCATCAGAGAGGAATGACTATTCTTTTACGTTAGAGTGAGTTTCTACCTCACTTCTATGATGGGGAGAGATACTCACTGCGGAACTGTACTCTACTGCTCTCGAAGATACTATCTATGTAGACACACGTACCCCCACTACCGATAAAGTCCTAAATACCGAGGAAATATACATAGATGTAGCTGGAAAAGTAGCTTCTGTACTTCAACAGGGGAAAGTAGCC
>JANOQA010000128.1:0-4393 GCA_031422145.1 bacterium
CGTGCCTCGAGGAGCTCCTCGACTCGAGTCAATCCCTGGGTGATATCTCCTCCTTCTTTGACGACTCCTCCCGAGTGGAAGGTTCGCATAGTCAGCTGAGTTCCCGGCTCACCGATCGACTGAGCGGCGATGATACCCACTGGGGTACCTATCTCGACGAGTTTAGAGGTACCGAGATCTACTCCGTAACATTTCTGACAAACTCCTTCTTCTGCTTCACACGTGAGTACCGATCGGACGCATGCACTCGCAGTATTTGATTTCTCGATTTCAGCAAAGACTTCTTTCGTAATGAGAGTTCCTGCTTCTATCACGAGTGTACCATCGAGACGGATCTCTTTAGCGAGGAATTTCCCGAGGATCTTGTCCTCGAAACTTTCTCGGAAGACCGATTTGGAAGTCTCTCGGAATATCTCTTCGTAGTGAACGGTACCACAGTCATGCTCACGAGTGAGGATGTTTTGTGCGGCATCGACGAGACGACGAGTGAGATATCCAGACTGAGCCGTCTTGAGGGCCGTATCAGCCTTTCCTTTTCGACCGGAGTGGGTATTGATAAAATACTCGAGTACCGAGAGACCTTCTTTGTAGTTTGCCTTGATCGGAAGCTCGATCGTCTTTCCAGAAGGAGAAGCAACGAGACCTTTCATTCCACAAAGCTGAGTCAGATTTCCCCAAGTTCCTCGAGCTCCAGAGTCAATCATATTAAAGATTGAGTTGTCGGCATTGTAGTACGGCTTGAGTCCTTTTTCGATCACTTCTTTGGTCTGAGACCAGACTCGTACGGACTGTTCGTATCGCTCACGCTCGGTGAGGAGTCCATTCCAGTGGGCCTTTTGTATAGCTTTGATCTTTTCTTCTCCGGCTTTTACTTGATCTACTTTTTCATCTGGAGTGATCATGTCATCTTTGGAGATAGAGAGTCCAGAGAGCGTCGCGTACGTATACCCGATATTTTTGATGCGATCCGCAAAGAAGGCAGTATCTTCGGATCCAAAGATACGAAATGATCGAGCAAGAAGTTTTTTAAGACCATTCTTTCCGAGAGTTTCGTTGATGTATCCGAGCTCATTTGGTACGATCTCATTAAAGAGGAATCGACCATACGTTGTATCTACGATCGTTCCATTCATACGTATCTTGATCGGAGTCTGAAGCTTGATGACGTCATTTTCGTAGGCATTTGAGGCGTCAGATCCACTCGAAAATGCATGAGTATGATCTCCAGCAAATATCTTTGTCAGATAGTAACAACCGAGGATCATATCCTGAGCCGGTGCTACGATAGGCTCTCCATTGGATGGATTGAGCATATTTTTGCTCGTTACCATGAGATTGGCTGCTTCCTGCTGAGCTTCATCCGTGAGTGGGAGGTGGACCGCCATTTGGTCTCCGTCGAAGTCCGCGTTGAACGCACTACAACAAAGTGGGTGGAGCTGGATAGCTTTTCCTTCGATCAAGATCGGTCGAAATGCCTGGATACCAAGACGGTGAAGGGTAGGGGCTCGGTTCAGAAGAACGTGCTTTCCTTCGATCACTTCGTCGAGACAGTCCCAGACTTCTTTTCCTTTCTCTTCGATGATCTTTTCTGCGTGTTTCACATTGTAGGCGATCTCTTTCTCGATCATCCGTCCGATGACAAATGGCTTGAAAAGCACGAGGGCCATCTGTTTTGGGAGTCCACACTCGTTCATTTTGAGCGTAGGACCGACCACGATCACCGATCGACCCGAGTAGTCGACTCGTTTTCCGAGGAGATTCTGTCGAAACCGTCCCTGCTTTCCTTTGAGGATATCAGCGAGAGATTTGAGCTTCTTTTTAGTGGCAGTCGTATACCCTGGACGATTGGACCGAACATCCCCGTTTATGAGCATATCTACGGCTTCTTGAAGCATTCGTTTCTCATTTTTGAGGATGACTTCTGGGGCTCCAAGCTCCATGAGCTTGCGAAGACGGTTGTTTCGGTTGATGACTCGTCGGTAGAGATCGTTGAGATCTGAAGAGGCAAATCGTCCTCCATCGAGCTGGATCATCGGTCGAAGATCCGGTGGAAGGATCTGGATCGCTTCGAGGATGAAGTGCTCGGGACGCTGGTTGGATTTAAAAAGACTCGAAGCAAGTTTGAGCTTTTGAAGGATCTTTTTAATCTTTGACTTTGGAGCGGCACGAAGTTCTTCTTGGTGAGTAGCAATAAACACTCGGATATCAATCCGCTCGAGGAGTGTTTTGATATGTTCAGCACCCGTACCTCCCTTGAATACATGAGGAAATTTGTCATAGAGGACTCGGTAGTCGAGCTCTCCGATGACGGTAGAAACCTTGAGATCCTTGAGGAGACTCTTGAGTCGATCATACTCGATATCGAGATTTTCGATACGAGCGGTGAGAGCGGCTTCGAGTTCGCTGTACGCTTTCTTGGAGAGTTTCTTTTCTTCTACCTGAAGAGTAGCTTCAGAGAGGTCTCGTTGAACGTGTTTTTGAAGATCTACTTTTTGTACTTTATACGCATTTTCCAGGTCTGCCATAGCAGCTTCCTGTTTATCAGCGTATACTTCGGTGATGATGTAGCTCGCAAAGTAGATGACTTGCTCGAGTTTTTTGATAGAAATATCGAGAAGAAGTCCGATACGAGAAGGAACTGACTTGAGGTACCATATATGTACTACGGGAGCGGCGAGCTCGATATGACCCGTTCTCTGGCGTCGTACTTGAGCAGTAGTGACTTCTACACCACATCGCTCACAGATGACTCCCTTGTACCGGATACGTTTGTATTTTCCACAGGCACACTCGTAGTTTTTACGAGGTCCAAAGATTTGTTCACAAAAGAGTCCTCCTCGCTCGGGTCTTTGGGTACGATAGTTGATCGTCTCAGAAATGAGTACCTCTCCGTACGAGAGGGCACGTACTTCTTCTTTTCCAGAAAGTCCGATCGATATACCAGCGAGGTTATCGAGGGTTTTTCCTTGGGTAATGTCTCTTTTTCCTGCGTGCTTTCCGATCTGAGAGTAGTCGGTGATACGATCATTCAGGAGGTTTTCTAAATTTTTATCTGGAAACATAGTGGGATAGTATTGGAATTAGGAGGAGAAAATATTACTCGTTGTCTTCTTCGATCGAGGTGGTCACTTTATCTGGTTCTTCTCATTTTTCTCACTCCACTGCGGGAATGTCTACTTCGACGTCATACTGTCCTTCGAGACGCTCGAGCTCCATATATCGGTCAAACTGAGCTCTTTCTTCTTGCTCGAGTTGATCTCCTTCGAGGAGGTCAATACTGAGATTGAGGGCCTGAAGCTCTCGAAGAAGTACATTGAATGACTCTGGCATATTGGGTCGTCGGATAGCCTTTCGTTTGACGATCGCTTCGTAGGATTGAGCACGACCGTTGATATCGTCTGACTTGATCGTGAGCATTTCCTGGAGGATATTCGCAGCTCCGTATCCTTCGAGTGCCCATACTTCCATCTCTCCGAGTCGCTGTCCTCCGTTTTGTGCCTTACCTCCGAGTGGCTGCTGAGTGACCATAGAGTAGGGTCCGACTGATCGAGCATGGATCTTGTCCTCGACGAGGTGATGGAGCTTGAGCATGTATTTGACTCCGACCATAGTTTTTTCTTTGAATGGCTCTCCGGTACGCCCGTCAAAGAGCTGTACTTTACCATCCGAAGGAATCCCGGCTTGCTCCATGAGCTGTCCAATCTTTTCAGTAGAAATACCGTTGAGAATAGGAGTCGCTACTTTGATACCGAGCTTTTTAGCCGCGATACCCATATGAGCCTCGAGGATCTGCCCGATATTCATACGAGAGATGACTCCGAGGGGATTGAGGATGATATCTACGGGCTGTCCATCTGCGGTAAATGGCATATCTTCGATCGCAGCGATACGAGAGACGATACCTTTATTTCCGTGTCGTCCTGCCATCTTGTCTCCGACTTCGATTTTTCGAGTTTGAGCAACGTAGACTTTTACTTGTTTAAATACACCAGTAGCGAGATTATCACCATCTTCACGACGAAGGGTATGTACGGCTATAACTTTACCTCCTGATCCAGCAGGCATCATGAGAGAGCTATCTTTGACGTCTTTGGATTTGTCTCCAAATATAGCTCGAAGGAGACGTTCTTCTGGAGAGAGTTCGATTTCTCCTTTTGGAGTCACTTTTCCGACCAGGATATCAGCTCCGTTTACGTAGGCTCCGACTCGGACGATACCATCTATATCGAGATCCTTGAGTTTTCCGGTAGATACATTTGGGATGTCGTTTGTCGTCTGCTCTGGGCCGAGTTTCGTTTCTCGGACATCCATGACGTATTCGTTGATATGTACCGAAGTAAAATAGTCATCTTCCATCACTCGAGACGAGATAATGATCGCGTCCTCAAAGTTG
>JANOQA010000129.1:0-3301 GCA_031422145.1 bacterium
GAAAGAGAAAAGATAGAAAGTGAGTATCCTGTCACTCCAAATGCGAGGGCTATGAGGAGATAGAGGGCTATATCTCGAGTCTCAGGAAGCGGGGAATTTTTCATGACGAATGGTTTTTCTCCTACGGGAGAGGTACTCCGAGACACGGAGGTATTTGTAACCGAAGTCTGTTTTGGAGGTTTAACTACCGGAGTCTTAGGAGAACTGACTTTCTTGACGGGAGTTATTTTCTTGGGAGGGACTCCCTGAAGAGATTTGGGAGATTTTTTGACCGTACTCGGTATATTTTTAGGTATCTCGCTCAGTCCTGACATAGAGAGTTTAGAAGATCTCTTAGATTTTGAAATGAGTTTTTTTGGAGAAGGACTTACTGGTGTTTCTGTATTTATACGAGAAATCAGGGCTTTTGATACGATCGGTACTGATCCAGTTGATGAACTCGTCTGCTTTGCCTGATACGAGAGAGTGGTGGTAGTCACTCGAGACTCATCTCCGATCCGATAGACCCCAAGTCGTATCTGACCCGTACTCGAGAGGAGAGTAATCGTAGTAGGATTGCAACGAAGAGTGCTCGCCGTATCGCCGATAAAATATCCAAAATCCCAAATACACCGTACCTGTGGATCTACGAGAGAGCTCGTCACATTTACTCGACAAGGAGAGCCGGTACAGACTCCTGTACTCGTAAGTCACGACTGTATAAAGATCTGCGGCAATAGGAGTGATGGGATCGAATGGGGGGGATTTGTACTCGTGATGGGAGGAGTATATATACTCGAGGACGAGATCACTGGAAGAGTCGAAGGACTCAATCATACAGGACGAGTCATATCGTGGATATATACTCCCGCATAGCCAGAAAAAGACTGAGTATAGGTAAGTGCTTCTGTATTTCTTCCCATCATATCCAGGAGTCCAAACCCCGAGAGAGATTTGAGTCGGAGATGGCTCGTAGGGGTGTCGTCGATCTTGAGAGTCACTCCCGAGAGAGTACCCTCGAGGAGATTGAGTACAAGTGAGCTACCTGATAGACTTGCCTGTACGATAGATCCAGTACTTTCTACTCGTTCAGGAGCCAGTCATCCCGTACTTGAGTAGAGGAGAAGACGGGAGAGATCTACGGATCCCGTGAGAAGTCCAGTGTAGACGATTTCGAGCTCATCTACGATCGTATTTTGATTGCGATCGTAGAGATAGAGATCCGTCGGACGGAGTATATCAAATGGGAGAATACTTCCTGAAAGCGTATTCGAAGGAGGTCCAGAAAAAAGGATACTACCTCCTGATAACGAAGTATCAGTACCCCCAGAAAATACGAGAGATTCCGTCAGAGCTATCTCTCCACTCTCTGTACTCGTCCCCGAAAGAGTGCTTCCAGAAAACGATCCACTTCACGAACCACTCGAAGTCAGAGATCCTGAGAAAAAATCTTCAAGCGTCGTCACTCCCGTCTGACTCTCACCAGAAAAAGTTACCCCACCTGAAAAACTCACCCCCGAAGAGGTTGATGGATCAAGACTTCCGGTATTTTCTAAAGGAGTTACGGGAGATATAGGTATACAAGATTGTACCGTATAGGTAGTACTCACGATCGGCATATCTCGAGTTGATATAGCGTAACTCAGACTATCGAGGAGTTCCCCGGTACTCGATCTCATCTCGAGACGTTCGTCCGAGTTATTAAGGATGAGCTTTGACTCACTCCGAGGGATACGCCGTATACCGCCCGGAGCTAAAATACCCGCAGGTAGGGTATAAGTCTTTGCAGAAATATCCGAGATCATTATTCCAGACATTTCTATATCAGTACAGGATACGTTTATGATCTGTATATACTCTAGGGCTGCGTCATCGACTGTATTTGGAAGGACTTCTTGAAATACAAGACCCGAGGCTATCACGGTACCAAAAAGTAAGGCACCTATTACCGGGAGGAGGAGGGATTTTTTCATGAATCCTTTCTACTGAAAATATCCAACGAAAAAAAGAAAATCTCACGAAAAATACCAAAGATATACTCTGGTATTTTTCGTCTGATAGGTAGGATAATCTTGGTTATGCAATAGCCTTACCTGGTATGTCCATCCCTTCAAAGAATGCGTCAAATTCATGAGCGAGGAGCTCCTCTTTTTCGAGAAGTTTTTCTGCTATTTTTACATGCGTATCTCGATACTCCTCAACGATAGAGAGAGCTTTTTGATAGGCTCCTGCCAGGAGGAGACGAACTTTTTCGTCGATCTTTTCCTGAGTACGCTCTCCGACCACTTTTTGTCCTCCCTCTGATCCGAGATAATTCCCATTTGCCGCATCAGAAGCAAAATTTTCTGCTCCGAGCTCTTCGTCAAATCCGTATCTCGTGATCATGGCTCTGGCTATATAGGTAGCTCGCTCGATATCATTCGAAGCCCCCGTAGTCACCATATCTTTTCCAAAAAATACTTCTTCGGCGACTCGTCCTCCGTAGAGCGTCGCTATCTCATCGAGGTATTTTGCCTTAGTCACATAGGTACGGTCTTTCTCTGGGAGAAACCACGTCACCCCTCCCGCATTTCCACGGGGAATGATAGAGATCTTGTGGACTGGATCCGAATGAGGAAGTACTTTCCCGATGATCGCGTGTCCCACTTCGTGATAGGCGGTAATCTTTTTTTCGAGCTCCGTCATGCGAGAAGATTTTTTGGTATTTCCCATGAGTATCTTTTCGATCGACTGCTGCATCGTAGCCTGAGTGATCTCTTTGAGTCAAAGTCGTCCAGTAAGGATCGCCGATTCATTGAGGAGATTACCGAGATCCGCTCCGGCAAATCCGATAGTAGTCGCCGCGATCTTTCGAAAGTTTATATCTTTCCCCATAGGTTTTCCCTTGGCATGAACCTCAAGTATTTTGATACGATCTTCGAGCCCTGGGAGATTGATCGTCACCTTTCGGTCAAATCGACCCGGTCGTAGGAGGGCTTTGTCGAGGACATCCGCTCGGTTGGTGGCAGCGAGGATGATCACATTGGTATCTGTTTCAAATCCATCCATTTCCGTCAGGATTTGGTTGAGGGTTTGTTCTCGCTCATCATGCCCCCCTCCGATCCCAGGAGATCGTTTTTTCCCTATGGCGTCGATCTCATCGATAAATATGATCGACGGAGCTCGCTCTTTGGCGTCTTTAAAAAGATCCCGTACTCGACTTGCTCCGACTCCGACAAACATCTCTACAAACTCAGATCCTGATATAGAGAAAAATGGTACATTTGACTCTCCCGCTACGGCTCTCGCCAGTAATGTCTTACCAGTACCAGGAGGCCCTACC
>JANOQA010000130.1:0-4247 GCA_031422145.1 bacterium
CAAGAGTTTCGGCTATGTCTTTTTGTTTGGTTCCAACTTCAAGTAAAAGATATATTTCATTTCGCTCTCCTTGCGAAAGGTGGGTATACTGTTTCATAGGGGTGGTGGGTATGGGGAATTAATCAGTTCCATGCTACCACTTCTTTTTTATTGCACTTCGGATTTGATTATAGGGTGGTAGTAATATCTTGGATGGATTTGACATCAATAAATACTACGTATTATATATAATATAATTATATTATAACTTTTATGCCTAAGTTATTAAAGCCTTTTGACTACTATTTAGATTGCCAAGATGATTTATTACTTCTTCAGCTTCGTCAAGAAACCCCTGGGCTCGATGATATAGATATAGACCATGCTCCAAGGAATTTTGAAAATATAACTCGGGGTATGTATCGGCATCTCGAAGAGTTATTGATAACTCCAAAAAAGAATCGTCTTGACGCAATCACACCATATTTTCTCTATCCTCTATTTTGAGCTAAGCCTGAAACAGGTCTACTCTCTAAAGTAGAAAGATGAATAGTATCCGTCTGATTCAGAGAGAATCCACTTGATGAAATGGGTATTCCAAAAATTCAAAGATCTACTACTATAAAGCGATTACAGAAAATTGAACTCCACCTTAAAGCATCCTGACCAATTGAAATGAGTACAAATTTCTTTAGATTACGTGAACCGACTCATTTTAGAAATGGAGTTCAACCAGAGACAATAGATCGTATTGATGCAATACTTACAGGTACAGTTAAAGAATTTCCAGATTGGTTACGTATGCGATTTGGTCTTAATAAAGAACAGAGAGTAATGTAGAATTGTATTTTGTATACAAAACCAGATATATGCCTATGGAATTCATAGAGTTCGCCCACCCTATCACTCCCCTACCAATAAAATAATCCCAAGATTGGGATTATTTTATTGGTAGAATGTATTTTACACCCTGAAGAGACTACTCCGCCTGTACATCCGTAGTAGCACTACTCGTACTCGGACTTTCGAGAGTCGTAGCTCCTTTTTTACCACAGCTACTCGTATCCGTCTTAAATGCTTCCCATGCAAGTCGTCGACTTTCTCGACTCGTAGATCGAGCCTTTTGTACGGCATCCCGAAAGCTTTTATGTGCCGTAGCTATAGCCTTTCGAGCTTGCTTTATATCGGTCATAGTGAGAGCTTCTGAGATGGCGGACTTCCGAGTTTCCATCGCTTTTTTGATATCTGTATATTCAGCATCCCAAGCACTCATGATAGCCGTTTCTCTTTTTTCAAAGAGAGGCTTGAGACAGATCTGAACAGAAGATACCGTAGCTGACGTCTGCACGGGAGTTGCTGACTCTGTCATGGCAAACGTACTCGCTGGGAGAAGGATCGCTGCTGACACCAAGAGTGAGATATATCTATTTCGTTTGAGGGAAGTCATAGTACAGTGGATTATAAATAGTACTACAAGGATACACTCTCTTCATCGAGATTCAATAGATATTTCTTATGCTATGATCTTTTTGGATATCAAAATGACCAAAAGCCCAAAAAGTACGAGTCATATTACCTCTGCCGAAAGCATGATCCCTTTTTCTATGAGTGTCACTGCTACAAAACCAGTCTCTACCCGAAATGCCATGAGTTTGGTAGTGAGAAGTGCGTAGTGAAAAAATATATCGTTTGCTTGATTGTAGTTGTAGAGCATCGGATGTACGATACTGACTACGTTTCCAGCACCATCGAGAGTAGCAAGTTTTATATTTCCTACGGCCTTTCCTTGAGCTCCGAGATATCCAGGAAATATATTTCCGGTGATATAAAAAAGCGAAGTAAAAAGTCCGAGAAAATAAAAAGTAGTTGCCAGGAGTCTTTTAAGTCCCACTCCATACAGAGAAGTAATCTTCCAAATCACACGAAATATCCACTCTCCCCAAAGACTCTTTAGGGCTATGAGGTCCGTGTAGTAGTCATTTTTCAGGACATAGGCTCGCTTGGTCATCGTATTGAACCCTCGTTCTCGGAACGCTGACTCTACCTGTCCGAGCATATCTATCGCTATCGAAATAAAAGCAATCCCCGTCGTCGCATGGATAGCCCTGGACTTGGCAGTTCGTCCTCGAGATATCTTTGAGGCGGTGAGACTCCAGTGACTCGCCAGATGGTACTCGAGAGCATCAAAATACTGTATCACTCGAGCTTCTACAAAAAATCTCTTTCGCTTGAGGATATTTTTGAGGATATAGGCATACGTGACGGATCGTTCTTCGTGACTCGTATCTGGCAGAGTTTTGAGTCTCTCTCGGAGTATATCATCGTATAGATTGATCGTACGATCATCTGTCTTTCGATCGAGAAAATTACGAATCTCAGAAAAAGTGAGCTGTCTATCTGTCTTTTTGAGAGCATCATGGATATCTAGTTTTTCTTCAGAAGAAATCTCTTTTTCTAGTAGAGTATCAATAAAAGTGGAAGTCATGACGAGATCCTAGCACAAGGCATTCTCTGGATCAAATAATATACCGAGGATTATTGCATTTATAGATTTCTTCGATAGAATTATTCACATAATATATCTATATGGCTCGAGTTCTTAACAGGAATAAGGATAGTGTACTTTTGAAAGTATCTATACAGGAATTTTCTCGTATATCAGAAGCAAATTTGATCGATGAGGAGGAAGTCACTGAATACGAGTTCATATTTGATACACCCCAGTCAGCAAAAGAGCTCCTAAAGACTTTTTAGCATGGGAAAGGATTGGGAGAAATATATTTCTAGAAATCCACAAAAAGATATACTCCGAGATATTATTGCCGATATTTCTGAATGAAATCTCGAAAATTACGATATAAGAAAGCTAACTGGCTATACAAATAAATATCGCCTTAGGGTGTGAAAGATACGAATTATATTTTCTAAGAAAGGGGAAGACCACTATATCGAAGCCGTAGATACTCGAGGAGACATCTATAAACGAATTTAGAAATGAGTACGATAGTAAACAAAAGGATGACTACCTCTATCATAGTCATCGGAGGGGGTGCTGCCGGGATGATGTGTATCGCTCGGATCCTGCAAGAGGCAGAGACGCAAGGGATCCTCGATCAGATCCATGTGACGCTCTTTGAGAAAAATACCCGCCTCGGACGTAAAGTAGCGATCTCTGGAGGAGGACGATGTAATGTCACGACGGGTATTTCTGATAAAAAGACGCTACTCGGGAAATATACTCGAGGAAGTGTATTTTTTAAGGAGTCTCTCGGGAAATTTGGTCCGAAAAAAGTGCAAAGCTGGTTTGAATCTCAGGGTCTTTCTCTGAAATGCGAGGATGATCTACGAGTATTTCCCGCGTCAGATACCGGAGAAGACGTCATCCAAGTATTTACTGATCTATTTGCTCGATATCCTCAAGTGCTCGATATATATCTCGGAGAGAGTATCCAGAGTGTTTCCCGAGAAAATGAGAGATTTACCATCATCAGTAAAAATAGAACCCTCGAAAGCGATCTCCTCTGTATCACTACGGGAGGAAATGCTTACGCTCATACCGGGTCAAGTGGAGATGGATATACCTTTGCTCGGTCACTCGGTCATACGATCACGACTCTCGGTCCATCACTCTCGAGTTTTGAGCTGGCTGAGTCATTTACGAAAGAGCTCTCTGGTCTCGCCCTCGAGCGAGCCACTATCCGTAGCTCAGATGGGCGATACACTGCCAGTGGAGCCGTCCTTATGACGCACTTTGGGATATCAGGTCCCGGAGTATTTGTGTATTCCTCTCAGGTAGCATTTGAGCCGATATCCCCGGTCTCTCCTCTCCCTATCCTCCTCGCTCCGCTCGCATCTTGGACATTTGAGAGTTTTGAGCGACATATCCTCATGGCTACTGAGGCTCACCCGACGAGACAGATAGGGACGATCCTCCGAGAAATACTCCCCTCTCGGTTTGTCGAAGCTATCGCTACTACACATCCAGAGCTCTCTCTGACCGGGGCTACTTTTTCAAAGTCACTTCGGAAAGATCTCTGTCATCTCTTGTCCAGAGGGATACCCCTCACGATCGTAGCGAGACGACCGGGTGATGAGTTCGTCACAGCAGGCGGTGTATCAACGAGCGAAATAGACCCCGATACCCTCGCCTCTCATATCTGTCCGGGACTGTTTCTCGCGGGCGAAGTCATAGATATCGATGGAGTGACGGGGGGATTCAACCTCCAAGTAGCCTGGGCTACGGGATGGAGAGCGGGAGAGGGTATTAT
>JANOQA010000131.1:0-4599 GCA_031422145.1 bacterium
GTTTGGCATAGAACTCGAGGCCAATATCCCCAATCTCTACCTTCAAAATGAAACTCTCATATTGAAGGGATCAGTAGACCCACGATACCTAGAGTCACTCGTCTATCTCGTGGCTCCTTCTGGGAAAAAGATCAGCTATGGTCAGGATAATATCACGGGAAATACCTTTACATATCATCTGCCTCTGAGTGAAGTCGGAGTGTATGATCTCGTGATAGCGGGAGGGCGATCATTTTCGGGAGCTCGAGGGATGCAGATCGAGGTACTTTCTCCAGATATAGTATCTAAAAAACAGTACTTTGGAGTCACTCGTATGCCAGATACAGTAGCTCTCCGGACGGAGCGTCGAGAAGCGGGGGATCTCACTCCGACTCACCTCGTCTCGGTGGATGGTCTCTGAAAAAATACCTATCGAGAAGTCACTATCCAGTATGGCTCGACTTCGATCACTCGGTCTTCTATGGGCGATGTCGTATTTTCACTGGACGAGCTCACATCTATCTCCTCGGGGACTCGAGCTGAAGTGATCGTACGTATACGACAGAGCTCGACGAGTTACTCACTCGATACCTACTCACCTCTTACAGAGATATATCGAGCCACATTATCGCTCGTCCCCCTCTATAAATCTACAAAAGAGGAGCCGGTTTCTTTTACCACTTCAGGCAATCAAACTACTATTACTCTCAACTCCCAAGTACGCGGAGTGATCGAAGGAGATATAGAGATCATCACCCCAAGTGGTCGAGTAGATGTAGTCAGATTTGCTCCGCAAAGTCTCAATACCTCCGGAGTGGTGAGTGATCCTCTACTCGCTCGAGCTACCTATACTCTCTCGGATCCAGGAGTCTATCTCGTCGAGGTAAATTATACCTCTGGTTTTGCTGCGGCGATCGAACCGATCATCTATGGAGCAGCTTTTTCTATCCTCCCAAATGTCTATGATACAACTCCTCGGGGTATGATCATTTCCGAGTCTCAGGCAGTATCTCGGATCCTCGATGCTATAAATACTATCCGTCTCGAACAGGGCCTCAGTCCTGTCAAACTTGACCCTACACTCACTAGACTCGCTCAGTACAAAGCGGATGATATGAATACAAATAACTATGTAGGACATACCGACTCTCTCGGAGAGTCGATCAGTGCCTCGGCTCGTCGTCTCGGACTCAAACTCACAGGTCGTCTCGGCGAAAATGTAGCTGGAGGAACGGTCTCGCCCCTCTATCTCCAGTCAGGACTCTCCCTCTCGAGCGGACATCGATCTAATATGCTCGGACCTTGGTCCAAGGTAGGGATCGCGGTGGTGATCGTCTGAGGGAAGACCTCGGTAGTACAGGTATTTGGAGAGTAAAAAAGTTGCGTTTCAGTTTAGAATCCAAGATGGAATATTGACAGATATATTTTTTAGCTAATATATAAAATATATTTACCTTTTTAGTATGATAACTGTATCAGTAGATGGAACAGGTGGATCCGGGAAATGAACCGCCTCAGCAGGACTTGCAGAAGCTATGAATATGCAACACATAGACACAGGAATGTTCTATCGACTCGCGACCTATCTCACCCTCGAGGAAGGTATTTCTATTATCGATATTTCTCGAGTAACTTCGTTTCTCACCGAGCAACTCGTCACTTCTGAAAATACTCTTCACATAAAAGACGGTCGATATTTTCGCCAAGGTAGAGATATTACTGATGATCTTCGAACCCCTCGTATTGCTCAAGATATTCCATTTATTGCGGCTATGGGCCCTATACGAGATCAAGTGAATATACTGATTCGAAATACAGTAGCTCAAAGTGACCGTCTATGTGTCGTAGATGGGCGAGATATCGGGACTGTTGTATTTCCGGATGCACCCATTAAGTTTTGGATGACAGCGGACGATCATACGAGAGCGGTACGACAGCAAATGAGCTATGTCGCAAAATGAAATACTGATAAAAGTACGTATGATTTTGTACTCGCTCTTCGCCAGAGGGATCAACAAGATATGAGCCGTGAGATTGCTCCTCTTAAAAAAGCAGACTGAGCTATCGAGATAGATACAACCCATATGACTCCAGAAGAGGTAGTTACTTTTATGAGAGAAAAGATCGATATGGTTACTCTTGCATCTCGAAGCAAGGCATTTTCTGAAGCTATCTGAAAATATAGATCTTCGTAGAATGGCTTCGTTAGGTTTATCATAGCCTGGTACGAATCTTCTCTCATTTCGGGACAAAATATCACCTACATATCACCTATTCTTCACGACTCTCTCACGGAGTCGTGATTGTTTTTAGAGAGAAGTCTCGTATCATTAGCTCGTAATCTTTTACCTTCTCGTATGCGAAATATTTTTATAGTAGGAGTACTCAGTGCGATCCTGACCCTGACGTATTCAACGGTTGGAGCGACCGTAGTAGACTCGAGTCTCGTAGGATCTATGCCGGTATCAGCTCCCAATTTTACCCTCCAAACATTTGCGAGTTGTGGGGATATGCGGACGAAAGTCGGTGACTTTATGGAGGACTACTATACCGCCAATCCGCCATATTTTTCTCCGTATATCAAATGACGTCCGATGCCCATGATGATGGAGTGAGCTCCAACGGTCTCAGCTCCAGCAAGTTTACAAAAATCTACCGACTCTTCGAGTGGAGGAGACAGGGAAATCTCTGAGACGAATACTCGAACTGCATGAGTAGATGAGCCAGAAAAAGTAAAAACGGATGGGAAATATCTCTACGTTTCTCGTATCGAAGATAAAAATATCTCGATATTTACCGCAGATGATGCACTGACTCTCGTTACCAAGATCCTCCTCCCAGATGAGTGGATCAGTGCAGAGATATTTCTCTCGGGGAACCGACTCGTTGTAGTTGGGTCGAAGAGTATTTGGAGAGAAGAATTTAGAAATAGTTGGATCGACCGAGGAAACAAAACTATGGTAGTCGTCTATGATATCTCTACAGTCACTAAACCTCGTATTGAGCGATATTCTCAAGTAGATGGAATTTTCCGAGAAGCTCGTATCATCGATGGACAGCTTACGCTTCTTTCTACGACGAATTTTAATTTCCCGTATGATCGGTATTTTCCTCAGGTAGATGGAACCAAACTCGAACTTGATATGAAAAAACTCGAACGAGAATTTTCTACGAGCAATGTCCTTCCGAAGCGAATCGACTTCATAGCGAATAGCCGAACGGCTGATCTTGGAGGAGCTCTCTCTCAGGCTCGTCGAAGCGGACTCGTACGTGAGAGAGACGTAGCCGACTGTGCGAGTATCTCGTACGTTCTCCCAGATGCAGAAACTCTCAAAAATCACCAGTTCAATCCATCGTTTACTACTATTACTAATATCAACCTCAATGTTCCACGAGAGCGAGTACGATCGAATGTTCTCTTTGGAGATGTAGGACAGGCCTACTTGTCTAGTAAAAATAATCTCTTTATCACTTCAACACTCTATACCTCTACAGGATGGAACTGTCCACGAGGAGCTATGTGTGCGATGCGATGGGTTGAGCCAGGATCTCAAACTCTCATACATAAATTTGTCGTCGGGAAACGATGAGCGATCTACGATCGTACTGGACTAGTTCCAGGAAATCTCGTGACGGACTATGCGATCGATGAATCCTCTATCGGAGATGTACGGCTCGTGACTCAGAAAACAGGAGAAAATAGAGAAAGTCTCGTGACGATCCTTTCTCCGAACTTGAGCCTCCTTGGGCAGGTGGGCGGATTTGGAGTAGGAGAAAATTTCCAATCTGCGAGATTTATGGGAAATCGACTCTATCTCGTGACCTTCCAGCAGATCGATCCATTTTATGTGGTGGATATCTCTGACTCGAAGAATCCAAAAAAGCTCGGAGAACTCAAGATCCCAGGGTACTCGACGTACCTCCACCCCTATGATGAAAATCACCTCATCGGGATCGGGTATGACACGATCACTAATGAATGGGGAGGAACCCAAAATGCTGGAGTAAAAGTAGATCTCTACGATGTAAAAGATGTGACGAAGCCTACTCAAAAATCTACTCTTACCCTCGGTGGAGTAGGAAGCTCGAGCGAAGCTCTCTCTAATCCTCGACTCTTTGTCTGGCAGAAATCTCGTAATACCCTCTACCTTCCGGCAATGCTCTATATTCCAGGCAAAGATCCGAAGAATCTCTATCGATACTCTGATGTATTTCAGGGAGTAGTCGCTCTCAAGATCAATCCTACCGAATGAGTCAAAGAACTCGGAAGAATCTCTCATCTTGACTCAGATACCGTCGCCCTAGAGGCAGAACGTAAAAAAGAATGTGCTCAGTATGTTCCACAAATACCAAAGTGTAACAAAATTATCGGAGGAGGGGAATACTGTGAACCAGTCTATAACTACGTACCGACCTACTGTTATGCAGACGCTTCGATCGGAGAATATCGAGCCTCTCGTATTTGGCAGTACTCAGAGTCATTTATAGATCGAAGTATGTTCCGAGACAATAGACTCTTTACTCTCTCACGATCTCAGATCCAGTCTCGTGATATAGATCAGAGTTTCACAAAGAAGGGAGAGAGAAAATTAGAAATACTCAATCCTATTCAGAGATAGG
>JANOQA010000132.1:0-5568 GCA_031422145.1 bacterium
ATATCCGATCGTATTTATGAGTGATACAAAAGCCGGAAGTCGCACTATTAAAAACTCTTCGTCTATATTTTCTGAAGCTCCATCTATCATGATTTCAATAGGACGGAGGGCTTCGTCTATGAGAAAGGTAAGCTTTCAGAGGGTATCAAAATAGTCTTGGGCGTCGGATATAGGATGGGTATACATACCACTATATTACAGACTCTTTTCGGAAGACAAATGAAAATCAAAAGCTTCTATCTGAGTGATTATCGCATCTACTCCGAGAGAGCTAAACGCTCCACTCGCCATGACGTGTCCCCCACCACCAAATACCCCTGCTAGAGATCGCATATTATAAGATTCATCCTTCGATCGAAGCGACATTCTATATCAACCCTGTACGGTATCTTCTTTTACGAGGATGACATATTTTGCCAGGACTGATCGAAGATAGGTATTGACGAGTTCATTCCCGAGACAATCCAGTGAGATAGCATGTCTCTCGAGCATATCCTGTGTCACGAGTCAGAACATTCCTATACCACCAGAGAGAGGACGAAGTGTCGCAAGGACCTCCCCATAAAGAGCTACATAAGCAGGATCCGTACTTTGATACAGCGATCGGATCAAGAGATCATGGTTGGCTCCAGAGCGAAGCATAGCAGCCGAAAACTCATAGGCTTCTGGAGTGGTATTACAGTTACGAAAACACTCAGTATCATAGTAAACCCCGAGGAGAAGTGCTGTAGCAATAGTCGGAGTAATACTATGATTCCCCTCAATTTGCCGTATCAACTCTGCTACCATCATCGTTGCAGAGGCAAACTCATTACCAATAGTTGACCAACAAATATCTCCATAGCACGATCCGTGATGGTCGATATTGACGGTAGGAGTATTTCTAAAAAGCTCTGCATTATCAATATAGATAGCTCCGAGCATATCAAAACATCCCGTATCACAGATATATATAGCATCGTACTGTCCATCAGGTATCTTGGTGAGTACCTGCTCACTTGCCCCGAGGAAATCATACAGACTCGAAAGTGGTTTTTCATTGACGATCGTCATAGTCTTACCTTGTGACTGACCAAATGCCTTGAGAGCAAGAAGACATCAAAGAGCATCACCATCGAGATTGGAGGCTCCGGTTAATAAAATAGACTCATTTTTTTGCCAAAGTTCTACGATAGTATCGATCACGACTTGATGTTTCATGGCTTTGGGGTACGCTAAAGAACGTACAATAGTAGTAAATCTAACGAGAGAGTCAATGAAAAAAAAAGGTTCCAGTCAATTCGTCGTCCAAGACAAGTGGTTTCACGAAGCTAAAAAGCTCGGCTATCGAGCGAGAAGCGCCTTTAAACTCCTCGAAATCCAGGAGAAATACGCTCTCATCCAGCCAGGAATGAAGGTCTTTGATATGGCGAGTGCTCCGGGGAGCTTTATCCAGATCATCTCCAAGATTATCGGTCCTACGGGGATAGTTTTGGGTGTGGATATCCAGAAGATTCAACCCTTTGGAAATCCAAACGTACACCTTCTTCAGGCAAGCGTATTTGAAAAAGAAGCGATCGAAAAATTTTGCCTCGACCAGGGAATACTCAAGTTTGATCTCATGACGTCGGATATTGCTCCTTCTACAACGGGTATTTCCGGAGTTGATCAGTATCGATCTATCGAGCTCAACAATGCGATCCTCGATGTAGCAGATATATTTCTGCGTCAGGACGGAGATATTCTCCTCAAGGTATTTGTCGGTGAAGATGTAGACGAACTCGTGGGATCGATCAAACGTCGATATAAAGAGATCAAACGTATGCGACCCAAAGCCTGTCGAGAGCGGAGTTTTGAGGAGTACTTTCTCTGTCGAGGAAAGAAGGTATAGAAAAGATCTCTCTGTACCCTACTAAAATACCACCTGAAACTCAGGTGGTATTTTATATATCTATCGTATTACTTACTGAGAGTGTCTACTACGGCGGTGAAGTTGGCAATATCAGCCGCTCCTTTTACCATGTCGTATTTCTTGGTAGAGTTGTTGAGGATGAGCGTAGTAGGAGTACCCGTCACTGCAAATTGAGATGACTCTGCCGTATATCCACTATAGATAGACTGAGTAGCTCGAGCATCATAACATTCTGAAAATTTCTTTTCATCAAGCTTCTGCTCTTTGGCGAGAGACTTGAGGTTGTCTACTGGAAACATAGATCCCTGGACTTCTGATCGAGTAAGTATAGCCTGATAGAACTTTCCATAGGCATCCGCTCCACCGAGTTTTGCCGCACAGAGAGACGCCATACCCTTTTGGTCAGCCCCTGGATGACGAGCGAGGTTGAGAGGTTTAAATATAAAATTTATATCCTTCCCATACTGAGTCTTGAGCTGACTCATGATGCCTTTCTTGAACTGCATGATACAGTACGGACACTCGAGATCAGAATACTCTACTACCGTGATCTTAGCATCTTTCGATCCTTCGATGTAGCTATCTTTAAAGATCATTGTATACTGATCAGAAGTGAGAGTAGAAGCGGATACTGGAGTAGTTCCAGTAGGGGCGGTAGGAGCTCCTGGCTGACCCTTGAGCTGAGCTATTGCTGCAGTAATCTCTGTTTTTTGTTTTCCAGAGTTCGCTCGAGCGTACTCTGCATAGAGGTCGTACATCTCTTTTCCTCCAGCTTTTTCGTATTCTATAGCTCGAAGATCGTCTGCGATAGACTTTCCACCAGAAACTGATGCAGGATTCATAGTATGAATATACCACATGCCAACAATATTAGCGATCGTACAAGCAATCACGACAAGAGAGATTGTCACTATCGAGCAACATGAGTGGTGTGTATGAGACTGAGGTGTCATGGTTGTTTCTTCTTTTTTCATAATCTCTATGGGTTAAGGAGACAAGAAAGAATATAGGAAATGAGCGGGGATTCAAGTTTTTATCTGGACTATTTAAAAAGCTCTATGTTTGGAGCTCCACGCATAGTACCCCCGCATTCCCACCATTGCAGCATTATCCATACCGTAGAGCCGTTTCACTGGGGCTGTAAAAGTCATTCCGAGCTCACGAGATCGAGTGGTGATCTTTTCTCGGAGTTGGTCATTCGCACTCACTCCTCCAGCGAGCAGTACTCGGGGTATATCGAGCTGTGTCGCTGCTCGGAAAAGCTTTTCCGTGAGAATGTCGGTCACGGCATCCTGAAATTCATAGGCGATCTCTCCTCTGTCTTTTTCGCTCAGTATCCCATCAGTACGACGTAGGTCTATCTCTCGTTTGACCGCACTTTTGAGTCCAGAAAATGAAAAATCTAGACTTTTTGGCTCGAGCAGGACTCGGGGAAAAAGTCTTTTAGAAGTATTGGTGTGCTCAGCTGCGAGTCGCGAAATGATCGGTCCACCGGGGAATCCGAGCCCCATAGCCTTGGCTACCTTATCAAAAGCCTCACCCGCCGCATCGTCTCGAGTCTGACCGAGGAGTTCGAGTTCCTCCAGAGATTTCCAGAGATAGAGTTCGTTGTGTCCTCCGGAGACCGTGAGACAAACTATGGGAAATACGATATCTGAGAGATCTCGCTCCAAAAGATTGGCAAAAATATGGGCTTCGATATGATTGATCCAAAAGAGAGGGATACCTTTGGCATGAGCCAGAGTCTTGGCGACCGTCTTTCCTACCAGGAGAGAGGGAACGAGTCCTGGCTCACTGGTCGCTGATATAAAGTCTATGTCGTCGAGAGTAAGTCAGGCATCATTCATGACCCGATCGAGTACGTCAAATACGACATTTGCGTGAAGTCGAGCTGCTACCTCTGGTACGACTCCTCCCGTATCCGAGTGAATCTGAGACTCAGTATGCATTGCCAAGAGTGTCGTACCAGAAAAGACTGCGATCGAGGTATCGTCACAGGAGGTTTCAAAGGCGAGATGTACCGGATTTTCCATAGCAATTCTAAAAGATAATCTATCTTATACAGAATCCTCTCAAAAACGAAGGTATTCGAATGCAAGTTGCGTACCGAAGGGAGCGGTACTCAGAGTACCGTGAGCGAGGAACGTAAAACTTGAATTTGAAGATCGAGTTTTTCAGAGGATTCTCATGCTATTTTTCTATGATAAACTCTATATTATCCGGACTCGACGATATATATCGCAGCCAAAAGGGAGAGAGTCGGATACGAGCTTTCGCTATGTTATTATTATTTAGGAGAACAGAAGTCGCCTCTTCTATCGACATACCAGCAATGAGATTTTTGAGACGTTTAGTCAGAGCGTTACTATCGTCCTCAAAGTTATAGGAAATCGTAGCGGAGAGCTCAGTCGTACCCTTGAGTCCAAACTGAGGAGCTTCTTGTTTGGCGATGACGGTACTGATCTTGAGAGAATCCGTGAGGATCTCATGGAGCTTTTCTGTCCCATACAGGAGCTTTTCTCCGAGGAGAGATTTCAGGAGAGTGAGAGCGGTATTTTTATCATAGAGATACGTAGATACCTTCATAGTTCCCGAAAGAGTCACTTCGGAGATACGATCTCCTACTTTTGTGTTATTTTTGATTACGATGACTGGGTCAGCGTATTTTATATTTTCTGGGATATCTAAAATATCATAGAGTTGATTTTTCGTAGTATTTTCTTCGGCTATTTTAGACTTGAGAGTCGCAAAAGCAGTCGTACGAAGAGCGTCGACGAGAAGTCATTTAAATTTATTGAGCTCTGCCTCGGTCAGCACTTTAATCGTTGGATTTTGGCCTCCCTCAAAATTTTTGAGAGCTTTCGAATAAATCTTGTCCCGATTGAACCGAAGTCCAGGAATATCGAGAAGCGTGCCTTCAGAAATATTTCATCGTATCCCCATGAGTTCCCCCTTGGTATCATATCCATCGGAGATGAGTATCGAGCTCGCTCGACCGATGACTACCTCTCCCGATGCTGTCCGAGTCGGTGGCACCTTGATCCACTCCGTAGATCGAAATACGAGCCCTTCTGGAGTGACAAATCGGGTATTCGGTCGAAATACCTGTTCACTACTCATTTCGTTATATACTTCTACGAGTCCCTTGGCTGGACGCACACTTTCGATATCAAAAGTTGATATATTGTACAGGCTCTCGCTGGTAGCTACGACTTCCATACGACGCACCGATATGATCGGTCGTGTATCGAGGACGGACTGGACTTCCCCTTCTTGATAGAGAAGATTTTGCGATACGGTCTTTACGGCAAAGTCGGGAGTGATCGTGATCGTCGTCTTGGATACGGCAAAGTAAAATATAAAAATAAGGAGGGAAAGAGAAAGGATCACCCCAAGTACAAGCAGGATGAGATTGGTCTCAGCTAAAAAGCTACTCGATCGAAATTTGAGATGTTTTTTTTGACGTTTCTCGAGAGCAAACTGAAGTTTAGAAAATATTTTTCGTATCTCATACCAAAAATATTCGAGAAAAGTAAAATTATGTCGAAGAATATGCGACTTAGAAAATTCGTCCTCAAATTCTCGGTTTTCATTTCTAGTATACACTCGTATACCGAGAAGTTCCGCCACTCGTCGAAGATCGCTATCCTGGGTAACGAGCGTAAATTTCTTTTCTG
>JANOQA010000133.1:0-2433 GCA_031422145.1 bacterium
CACGCCACCGGCAATGGAAAACAAGGGTTCTTTATACGAGAGCTTTGTCGTGACCTCGACGAGCAGCTCAACGCCGTACGTAGAGAGCTCCTCAATCTCGAAAGCATCGGTCTCCTCAAGAGTCGAGAGCAAGACAAAAAAAAGTTTTTTATCCTCGATAAAAACTCGATCATATTTTCCAATATGCTCGAGATATTTATGAAGACCTACGATCCGATAGCTCCGATCGAAGAGTTCTTTAAGGGCCGAAAAGGAGTCGGACTCATCACCGTATCGGGGCGTATCCGAGACCTCCTCTCTGAGCCATCCAACCAAATCGTCGATATATTTATCATCGGAGAGGTAGATCGTATCGAATTTAATAACTTTCTCGAACGGGTATTTTTTGGCCGAAAGATCAAGTACGCCATCATGAGCGAGGCAGACTTTCTCGATCGACTGGAATTTAATGACAAACTCGTCCTCTCGATCCTCAGTCAAAAAAATACCCTCTTTCTCCGGGATAAGCTCGGGATACGAGATCTCGTCGAGAGCAAGAGGATAAAGAGAGTGTAACTCTCAGGGAAGTTTCTGAGTGAGGGGCTTGGACTACGAGTAGTGCTTTTTCCAGAATGTATACGTCTCGGCGAGCCTCGAAAGAACGGTCTCATCATTTCCGACTCCGAGAGCTTTGGGATCTACTTTGAGGGTAAAAGTCCTCTGATAGCCTCCTTCTTTGAGGCGGATCAAGAGGGTCTCGAGAGGCATATCTCATTTACCAGGGAGGAGGTCTGACTTGACTCCTGTTTTATCGGAGAGGAGCACATTCACGATAGAGTTGCCGAGAATACTAAAGGTCTTGATGAGATCTACTCCACTCTCAGGATTGACATTGGAGATAGAGAGAGCGGTCTCACCGGTGATCTTTTTGATAGAAGTAAGAGTGGCATCTTTGTACTCCGGGATGAAAAAGAGAAAAGTCTTTGGCTCGACATTCATCACGGCAAACTGGATATTTGGGTTTTCCTTTTTCACTCGTGGCAGCACTTCACTAAACCAGCTCCCATCTTTGTCGAGACGATGAGGTGGATAGATATTGATGAGACCTACTCCGAGGATTTTAGCCATCTCGATGATCATCATAAGCTTAGCGAGATCCATCTTTCGTTCGTAGGTTGTGATCGAGTAGATCGGGCATTTAGTCGTCTTGACGAGCTCCATGAGATACTCGGTATTTTCCGTATCAAAGTCTCCGCTCGAGAGGACGAGATCTGCTCCATCATATCCAGACTGAGCTATGAGACAGAAAGTCTTGTGGAGGCCATAGCCACGAAAGCACGAAGTAGAAACGAGGAACATCACTCTAAATTAACGATATATTTTTAGTATACTCCATGAGGACCTTTGGAGCAAATCTTGGGTTTGATTTAAGGACTCTTTGAGAAGAAATCTTTATTTTAGATCTTCAATGAATTGACTCACAAATTGTTGTTTTGTAGCCCAAGAGGTTACGAGTCTAATAGCTGAATTAGTATCATCAACGGGGCACCAGATATAGAATTCATATTTTTTACTTAATTTCTCGATGAGTTGATTTGGTAGAATTGGAAAAATTTGATTTGAAACTGGCTCTGTCAGGAATGGGTAGTTATATTTCTTGATGCCATTAGCTAGTTCTGATGCCATTTTATTTGCGTGTATTGCTAAATCAAAAAATAAATCTTCTTTGAAAAGTTCTAAAAATTGAATACCCAAAATCCTTCCTTTAGCAAGCAGTGCTCATTTTTGTTTTAGATAAAATCTAAAATTATCCTTTAGTGAATCATTGAGAACAACTATCGCCTCTCCCAGTAAGGCTCCATTTTTTGTTCCACCAATATAAAATACATCGACTAATTCGGCTAGTTGCGATATTGTTAAATCATTTTTTTCAGAAGTTAAAGCTGAACCTAGGCGAGCACCGTCAAGATACAAATAAAGTCTGTTTCTTCTACAGAATTGAGATATTTCTTCCAATTCTTTTTTAGAGTAAATACTTCCAATCTCGGTAGAGTTTGAGATGTATACTGCCCTTGGTCTTACCATGTGCTCATCAGTATGAAAATCTATAACAGATTTTATATTTTCAGTGCTCAATTTTCCATCTTTTGTTTCCACTGTATGAATTTTATGTCCCGTAGATTCAACGGCTCCTGCCTCATGGACAGCAATATGTCCAGTAGTTGCAGCAATGATTGATTCATAGGGCTTTAAGATAGCAGATATTACTATCAAATTTGCCTGAGTTCCTCCAGAGACAAAGTGAATATCTGCTTGAGGATTTCATATTTTTCTTCGAATGACACTTACTGCCTCTCTAGAGTATTCATCTTCACCATATCATTGATCTTGGTTTACATTAGTACTCATCAAAACATGTAAGATTTGCTCATGAGCACCTTCGCTGTAATCATT
>JANOQA010000134.1:0-7016 GCA_031422145.1 bacterium
CCACCCCCACCTCCACCCCCGCTACTATTTCCTGCACTCGTTGAGTCTCATAGTATATTGGATATATCACTTCTAGAGGGAGCTATTTCGTTGGCATTGAGTGTCTGGGTACTCGGACTGAGAGTAGACCCATTTTGGAGATCTCTCAAAAGATTCGGATCTATTCCTATGAGGGCCTGGCTACCGCTCGCACAAAAGGCAGTCTGGCTCGGGGCTCCAGGGGGCGTATATGGCGAGCCAGGATTATTTATAGGAGTTTGTACGAGTCGCCATCCGAGATCCGTGAGATCAAAAGATAGTCGATCCGAGAGAGACATATCTTGATTGAGCGCGGAGAGGGGATTTGGATTGGCAAGAAAAGATTTGAGATCCGCTGCACCGCCCGACTCTTTCCCGGAGTAGGGGATCTCTTTGGCAAATATAATATCGTGCATTCGCTCCATATCTTTCATGAGGTCAAAGCTCGAGTTGTCGAGGCTCCCATCTGTATAAATACCTATTCCTGAGAGATTGGTGAGGGTATTTTGCTCTTTACGGGACTCAGCGATGATGGCTGCGTAGTCTCACTGGATAGTTTGCTGGGTACAGTTGAGGATCTCGGTAGAATTATCCTCAAATAAAGAGGGATTTACCTTTTTCCAGAGAGAGTTAAAATTTCCAGCTGATACTTCAGCGAGCTCATCTACGGTGAGGTCTTGTCCGGGGATGAGTACGTTTGTATTGCCGATTCCTCGACACCTTGCTTTTATACGATCATTGATCCGAGTATTCACTCCGATGATCCTCTTTCCGACGAGAGCTTTTTTGGTAGTGGAGTAGCTAGAATTTACTTTTTTGTATAAGTCGGTCCCCAGCTCTGCTCCGAGAGCATTTTCTCCGTATACTATACCTCCAGATATACTTCCTACGAAAAATCCCAGCACAAAAAGGGGAGTGAGACTACGTACGAGACGGGATCGAGTTAAATGAAAATTCACCTTTGGAGACGGTTATAGAGATTGTACCAGGTTTTTTCTTTACGATCAAGCGTTCTGCTATCGGATCTTCAATTTTCTCCTGAATAAACCGTCGTATAGGTCGGGCACCGTAGGCAGGGTCGTAGGTTTGCTTTGCTATGAGACTCACTACTTTGGTATCGTATTCGAGAAATACTCCGACTCCTGCGAGACGATCGACCAGTTTTTGGAGCTGTATCTTGATAATTTTTCCGAGGGATCCTTTATCGAGTGGAGCAAAAACTACGATTTTATCGATACGATTGATAAATTCTGGGGCAAAATACTCATCGAGTTCTCCGAGGATTTTTGTCTTGATCTTTTCGTAGTCTCGTATCACTTTCTCTTCCTCTTTTTCTGAGGTATTAAATCCTATCTGAGTCGCTTTTGAGGTAAATTCTTCGCCTCCGATATTGGAGGTCATGATGATGATCGTATTTTTAAAGTTTACTTTCCGTCCTTTACCGTCGGTGATAATACCGTCTTCGAGTATTTGAAGGAGGAGATTGAAAACTTCAAAGTTCCCTTTTTCTATCTCATCAAAGAGGACTACGGAGTAGGGCTTTCTTCGTACTTTTTCAGTGAGCATACCTCCTTCCTCGTATCCGACATATCCCGCAGTAGTACCGATGAGCTTTGAAGCACTCGATCGCTCATTAAACTCGGACATATCGATCTTTATGAGAGCTTTTGGATCTCCATAAAATTCCTCAGCCAGTACCTTCACGAGCTCGGTCTTTCCGACTCCAGTCGGCCCGAGAAAGAGAAATGATCCAATAGGACGATTCGCATCAGCGATCCCGGTGCGAGATCTCTTGATCGAGCTCACGATAGCGTCTACGGCTTCTGTTTGGTGGATGATACGCTTTTTGAGGACTGTACCGAGCTCGGTAAGTTTTTCTATCTCGGAGCTTTCGAGATTTTTCTCGGGGACTCCGGTGATCTGTTCGACTATTTTTTGGATATCACTCGAATGAATACGAAGTCGTTTTTCTCGGGGGATATTTCTTTTTGCTTTTTTTTCTACAATACGAGCTTCGAGCTCCTCTCGCTTGGTCTTGGCAGTGATAGCTTTATGGTACTGCTGAGACATGATAAATCCCTCCATATCTTTAGTTACGGCTTCTATTTCTTCTTTGATTTTCTTGATCTCATCTTCGTCGATATTGTATTTCATACTCTTGGCCGAGCAGGCTTCGTCGATGAGATCGATGGCTTTATCTGGGAGGAAACGATCGGTCACATATCGAGTAGAGAGGGCCACGGCGTCGATGATCGCGCTCTCTTCGATGATGAGATTGTGAAAATCTTCAAAACTCGGAGCGAGCCCCCGTATGATAGCGGTAGCGGTCTCGGTATCTGGCTCGAGGACTTCTATCTTTTGAAATCGTCGCTCGAGGGCGGAGTCCTTTTCTATATATTTTTGGTATTCACTGAGTGTTGTCGCTCCGACGACACAGATCTTTCCTCGTCCCATAGCGGGCTTGAGGATATTGGCAGCATCGAGTGTACCTTCGCCAGATCCTGCACCTATGATCGTGTGTATTTCGTCGATAAAGAGGATGATCTCGTTTTCGAGCTTTCCAGCCTCATCGATGATCTGTTTGATACGTGCCTCAAATTCACCACGGTATTTCGTACCGGCGACGAGACTCGAGAGATCGAGAGCTACGACTCTTTTCCCCTGCATAGCAAAAGGTACGGTACCCTCGGATATACGACGAGCGAGCCCCTCTACGACGGCGGTCTTTCCGACTCCTGGCTCTCCGACGAGACAGGGATTATTCTTCGTCTTTCGGTTGAGGATAGAGATGAGGCGATCTATCTCTACGTCTCGCCCGATGATCGGATCTATTTTACCATTATTTGCCTGAGCAGTGAGATCATTTCCAAAGAAATCAAGAGCCGGAGTCGTACTCTCCGTTTTCTTTCCTTCTTGTTTTTTATTGGCAGCGAAGGGATTATTCATATCTTCGGCGCTCATCATATTATTTTCGAGAGCATTGAGGATCCCATCGAGCGGGGCAAACATACCTTGGCTCTCCTTGGCGGCTTCTTTAGAGTGGCGGATTAACTCAGTCTCAAAATCTTTTGGACTCACGCCGACATAGTCAAAAAACTGAAATATCCAGGTTTCGGTAGGTATCCGAAGCAGAGCAATGAGATAGTCCTCAATACCGGCTTTTCTTTTTTCGAGCGAAGCGGCTGTTTTTACAGAGTTCACAATGAGCTCCTTTACCCGACCGGAGAGTCCGACGTATGGACCACTGGCTCCATGACGATATTCAGAAAATGGTCTTTTACTAAATACTTCAAAGGCTATTTTTTCATTGATACCGTAGCTCGAGAATATTTCGAATATTGATCCACTCTTGAGTTTGAGTATCTCGAGAAATACATCCTCTGGGAGGATCTCTGGAGCATTAGCTCATTTGACGGTATTCTCTGAGTCAATCATGAGTTTCTTGTAGTCTTCGGTGAAATTGTTGAACATACGAAAAAGTGAGTCGCAATAAAGTATATCTCTATCATACCAAAACTTTCGTCTCATGCAACGGATGAGGGTTGCCGATCAGAAAAAGGGAGGTTTAAACTAGAAGAATAGAAAATGTATCAGGAGTTTCTACAACTGAATTTTATTTTTAGCCATCTTCACTGCCCATCCCTGAAACTCCGCAGCGGCATATTCAATAAATTCATCGGGAGTAAGCCAATTTGCCTCATTATATTCTATTGCGTCGGAAGAGTTCATATCAATGAGCTGGGCTGTATAAAAATTCCCCTGTTTATTGAGGGGGCCGATATCAGTATTGAGGTAGAATTGGTTAGCCTTTCCGAGATATCTAATATCAGCGAGTACACAACCGCCTTCTTCACGAGCCTCACGTATTAATGCGGCGATAGGATCTTCATTTGCGTCAATTCCTCCTCCAGGTAAATCGTAACGGGTTTGGACTTTCGCTCTGAATGCTAGAATTTTCTTTTCTTCATTGAAAATAATACCATACGCACCAGGTCGATTTTTATATTCATTTTCTGGTTTTGTACCAAATTGTGGTATTTCTGTCATATACTTAGATATAAGTGACCTTTTACTTTAACTCTCTGTATGCATAGATCTATACCCGTATCTTCGTGATGACTTCTCTATACTTCATACACGACTGTGTCACCATTTTTCCAGTGACTCCACCTATAAAAGTCATGATTCCTATAAGTATGAGAAAAATACTTGGGGAGAGGGGAGACGAAGAGGACGAAGAGCGGGAGAGATCGAGTAGGGATACTTCTTCGGTACAGGGAGGAAGTCCGTCGAGCTTATTATACGTTTCTGTGTCGGAGCAAGGTAGTGTATCTGAGCCTTCTGATGACTGTATTATACTGATCGTGCTTCCAAGAAGTACCAAAAGTATACCAGTGATCATCTGCACTTTTTTCATAATACTTCTTTTGTATACACAAAGTCCGAGTACTCCAAATACGACAGCAAGGATCACAAAAATCCCCGCGATAGCGTAAATCATATATATCTCATAGTCAGAGTAATAGCCCGAAAATGGGAGACTGATATGAGGAGCTGTATAGATCATGAGTCCTGCAAGTCCACCCCATCCGAGGGTTCTGAGTATACGAATAGTCCTATCAGAGGGTCGCTTTCGAAGAAATTCTATAAGTTTGAACATAGGTGAAGTTAATATGATATATGTATATCTAAAATCCCCGGTCTCGCAAGTAGGAGAGAAGCTAATAAATGATATTGACAATACATATTTATGTTTACTATATAAAAGTTAGGGATTTTCCTAATGTGAATTTGGAGTTTTTCAATGAAATCAATATCAAAAAAAATCAGGAGTATCGCCCTCCTGATATGGGCAACTGCCCTATTTGGATGCGGCGGTGGTGGTGAGATCCTCGTCGAGAGTAAAGCCCCCCAAACATTTAGTGTTTCGGGCGTTGATTTTGGGAACAGTACCTTTTACAAAGGTACCCAACAACAACTCGTTTGTGGTCTGGAGGTAGTGGCTCTTGAGCCGATCATACTCGAGTCTGTCACGGCTAAAGTTGCGGGGACAGGTTCCTTAGCGGGACTCAGTGACTTATCACTTCGTGGACAGTCGGGACTGACACTCGCCACTCAAAATGGTCAGCTCCGCTCCTGGGGCAATACGCTCCTCCTGAGTGGAGGTTATCCAGTAGGGGTTAACATTAAAGAGACTTTCTGGATCAACCTTTCTGTCTCAAGTGCCTTCACTGAAACGTTCTTGCAAATCGAGATTCCAGAAGGTGGTATCACGGCTCGGACCAAATCTGGACAGCTGAGCGTCGGACCACAGGTAAAGATCTTGTGTTCAAAATTTGATCTTGCCTTACCCGCAAAGATCGAGTTTTCAGAGTTTCAACCAGACTCTGTAACAGTAGGGTCAAACTTGACCGGGGTGGAACTCATGAAGTGGAGTATGACCGCTCGAAATGCACCTATCCAGGTGCAACGAGTGACATTCTTCACGTTAGGTAAATACTACGCTGACCCTGGAAAAAATTTCTCCAACAACTTTCTCGCTACGGCTAGTTCTCAACTTTCTGGCTACAATACCTGGGTCTCTGGTGAACTGAAATTCACCGGCCTCAATCTTCGACTGAATGAGGGAGAAACCTTGGATCTTAGGATTCTGGCTGACACAACTCCTATCGGAGTATTCGAGGCGGGACAGAACACACGAATGGCGATCGGAATGATCGAGTATGTGAACACCATAACTGGTGAGCTCACAGTGCTCGAAAACCCAGAAGTTTACTCCCCAGAACTTCGCCTGAAATAGGTGGTGGGACTGGTGGATCTGCTATGAGAGTAAAATCTTGTAGAATAAAAGCCCTTCGGGGCTTTTAAAATGCTAGTATATCTGAGAGTATCACGCATACTTTCCTTGGTCTTTCCACTGTTATATATATACTCTCTCTATCACTATGGCCAAGAAAAAACGATCTACCTGGAATTTCGAGCTTAAAAATATCATCGCCGGATGGATTTTACTATTTTTGACGGTACTCGTCGCTTTTTGAGATACGACCTCACTCATCGGGAAATATCTGGTAGAGGGATTGACCTTTCTCCTGGGTGACTGGTATCGAGCTATATTTGTACCGCTCGTTTGACTCCTCTCACTCGGTATCATCCTCGGAAAACTCAGCTGGAATACGGTGCGGATTATCGGACTTCTCTTGTATTTTCTCTCGATCACCTCTCTCGTAGCGGTAGTACTCCCGTACGCCAGTCATGGAGTATTTGATTTCTCGCCGTATTTTATAGGTTGGTTTGGAAAAGTATCCGCTCTCCTTGCTCTCACTGGGGGGTTTCTCGTGTCACTCTATCTCACTCTGCGTATCAGCTATCGTCAGGTGTTGGCTGCGGTACAAGCAAGACTTCCGAGTCGATCGGATATCCAGGAGGGAGTTTCCGGAGCTGTGGCATCAATACGCCGAGAAGTCCGAGAAAATAACTCCATTTCTAAGACAAATACTGCTCTCGAGAATAGAAAAAAAGATCTCGAAATAAAACTCGAGTCTCTGCGAAAGGAGCGAGAAAAAGAAACTACTGAGTGAGCACCGAGTGTTCAAAAGATAGCGATCGAAAAGAAAAATGCTCATTCAGTGATCGGGGATTTTTTTGGAAAGAAATCTCCAGGATGAGAGAAAGAAGATACTAAAAAATGAACTACTCCCGACTTTGGAGTATGGCAATCTCCCCCCCTTTCTGTATTGCATCAAATAGTCCATAAAAATCTCGTCACTCCCGCCGAGATCGCTGAGAAATCGAGCGAGATCGAACATACACTCCTTCAGTTTAAGATCGAGGTAGAAATGACGGGACAAAAAGTAGGACCGACGGTCGTCCAGTATCGTCTAAGACCGGCTGATGGAGTCAAGCTCTCCAAGATAGAAAACCTCAAAAAAGATCTCACGCTCGCTCTCAAAGCGAAGTCTATCCGTATCCAGGCTCCTATCCCAGGACTGGGGCTC
>JANOQA010000135.1:0-9313 GCA_031422145.1 bacterium
AAAACTAGACGACGACCTCCTGTCGCTCCATACCCACGACTCCAAATGTCTCTTTCATGAGCTGTACTCTCTCAGGAGATCCCATTGCTTTTTCTGGATTGTCGGAGAGTTTGATCGTACTCATAACTGATCCATCTGGACGGATGATCGACTGCGGTTTGATGACAACTGACATAGATCCAAATGGTCCAAAAGTCTCTTTTGATGGAGGAATAGTACCTTTAGTATTATTCGTAAGACTCGTCCCAATACCAAAGGTGAGATTCCCTACGAGATGACGACACTTTTCCTGTACATCGACCGCGAGTACTGCATCGAGCCCATCTGATGGGATAGCGACTTTCTTCTTGGGGTCTTGTCCATGAGACTCGAGCCAACTCACATACTCTGGGATCGCGATACGAGGATCTTTGGAGTCAAAACGACATCCAACATGCCCCTGTATAATATCCTGTGGAGCGTTATTTAGATAAAACGAAGTTCCATACGTATCCGGCAAAAGGATCGCTAACTCTGGAAAATGTTTCATCCAGTCTCGATCTACCTGGTACATTTGATCAATGATTGATTGAGGATTGTCATGGAGAGCCGTCGGGATCATACGAAGTTCATGAGCATTGGTTCATTTTGGATTATTTTGTCCAAATTCTTTAGCGAGCATAACATTAGAAGTTCCGACACAGTTATCCGGAAGCTCTCCTTGGAGGATTTCAAGTACCATACGATGTATATCGGTACTCGCTGATCGACGAGTTCCAAATTCTGAGAATTTTACTCCCCCCTCAGAATTTTGACTCGCACGAAATACCTCGATATCTCCATACAGTCGACCAATCACCTGAGTCATCATTCCATGAAACTCTGTCTTAGAAAGCTCTGCCTTTTTTGTATAGTGATAGAGATAGAGCGTATTCACGATCTTGAGAGCGAGGATCTCCCACATCATCGAGTTCTGCCATGGACCATGAAAGGTGAGATCATACGTATCTCCGACTTGCTCGAGAGTATAGTCTGGGAGTTGAAATGTCTCGAGAAATCGAAGTGTATCCTCTCTCAGGAGTGGAGATCGATCATTACGAGTCATACCTCTGAGATACGATATATCTGCAGGACTCACTCCTCTCATATTTTTTGCAGCATCGAGTTGTTCTCGCAGAGCTACCTCAGGGATTACGGCTGCTAGTTTGATAGCTGAGTTTCGTACCTTCATCGCCCAAGTCACCGGGATATCTCGGTATTCAGGATGTGCTAGGATGAAGTCCAGCATCAAGAACTTATACACATCATTATTGAGAAATGAGGTAATCTCGGCTTCGTCACGAGCGACAGAAAATGAGTTTTGCGGAGTATAAAGGAGTGAGGATCGCATAGGAGATGTATTATAAAATGAGAACTATATAGAACGATTACTACGGAAGTGTTTCGATGATCGTGACTCTCTGTATCCTCCCCTGTCTATTTGGAGTACCATTCAGAGCCTGAAGATCCTCAAGTGCGGCTATGTGTCCCTCTGGATTGAGTCCTCGACAAGCTGGAGTCACGATCTCGACATCATACCCATTTTTTAGGGCATCAAGGGCATTAGCCGTGATACACACTTCAGTCACGAGTCCAAATATACGAAGTGTCTGGATCTGAGCTTCTTCGAGGATCTCTACGAGAGTCTTGGCTCAGCGAGCTATCTCATAGCCGTCAGTAGCATTTCCGGTGAGCTCTGTCACTCCCATATCAAACCCAGAGTAGGCATCTCTATTTTTGGAGTATCCTTTAAATATCCGAGTAATATCGAGTCATTCTGGTACTACTATTCCTCTAATAGGTTTCACGTCATCTGTTTCTCCGACACTATGATCCGTCCAGAGGAGATCGTTTGGATTGGTAGGATTGAGAGGGTTTTGAGTAAAAGGAGTTTTCCCTTCCCATGCCGAAGCAAATGACACATGTCATATTGGATGCTGATCTACGGTAGAGATCACTCGGATCATATTTTTCTGAGCCCAGTCAAGGATCGTATTGACCGCTGGGACAATCTCTGCCCCCTTCTCTACGGGAAGACCTCCCCATGGAGTAAAAGCATTTTGTACATCTACCATGAGAAGAGCGGTCGTAGCTGGTACATCTGACCAAGCGTTTTGAGGAGTGTTCATACAAGAAATGATTATTTATTAAATGTACTTCTTACACTTTTATATTCTTTTTATGTCCTGTGTCAAATATAATGTAGTTTTTACACTTAATAAGTATTGACGAATTTTTTATTTATTTGATTTATATATATCTATACGTATAAATTATTCAAGCTTTACACAGTGTGAAGTGGTAAACAAAAGAGGAATACTCAGATGAAATTCAAGGCAAAAATCCGTCAACACGTGGGGATTGATTCCCCAACTCCTGCCCCATTCTGGAAATTATGGGAGACTCCAGAAGGTGAGAAAAAACGCAAAAAGATAGAGATTGTTCACTCGCTCCGAGACCTCCTTACCCAAGGAGATACGAGTATTGAACTCAAGGTCTCCCAATGGTTTGGAAAATCGTATGAACTCGCAGGCTTCCACCATACGCCAGATCTCTCGATCGAGTGCGTGTTCCGCCTCGAGTTCGATGCAAATACCTCACAGGTCGAGTTCGACATTGATATCTACGGGGAATACTACCCAGTGGGCGTCAGTGGACTGACTGAGCTGGAAAGCAATCTCGAGAAAGCAAGCGGTGTTTTTCAAGAGACAGTTCGTCGTCTGGCAAACCGTCTGGCAAACCGATTTGGTGTGGCCTTCCAGGTACAAAAACTCTCGGCAGTGGCACCCCTAGTGCCAGCTCAGCTCCGTTTTCAAGAGTTTCGTGGTCGCTCGTTCAAGCCAGTAACACCGACCAGTTGGTCGGATCGTGAAACTCGTTTCCGTCAGCCAGTTGACTCTGGCTCTGGTATGAGTGATACGGAACTCTGGCTCTGGTACTTGTACCTGAGCCAGGACCGACCTGACATCCAGGTCTATAACCCGGAGACTCGGGCGGTCGAGCCCAACCCGTTCGCCTCGGGTGGTGGTGGTGACTTCGCGAGTGGTGGAGCTACTGGGAGCTGGGAAGCTGCCTCCGTCGGAGTCATGTCCGACGCTCGCGGTGAGGATACTCCAACTCCCGCACCTCTCCCACCCATCTACACTGCGGAACCTCGTGATGAGACCCCGCACAATGAAAAGTCTTCGGTCATTCCTCCAACCGAAGACTGGAAGCCCATCGCAGAGTCTACCTCTGACTGGAATCCTCGCTGGACATCAGGTCGTGAACCGGAAATCTGCACACGGGATGATCACTCATCTCCGAGTCCAGCTCCGGCTCCGACTCCAGAGTCGAGCTGGACATCCTCCCCTCCTGCCGACTCCTACTCTTCATCTGACTCAGGTGGTGGAGGCGGAGACGACTAACGCTTTTCAACTCGGTATTTTTTGAAAGGAAAAGTACCGACAATCTCCCGCCTCGTGCGGGATTTTTTAAGCCTATTTTTGATAAAGTTATATATTTATAGTAGATTGCATTTATAACTTTTTTATTATGACCGTAAATACAAGTCGTTACAATCTCCCTCATATCCACGAAAAACAGAGGAAATCTGGAGCTCTTGGAACTATATATCGTGGAAAAGCTATGAGCATTCTCAATACTAACTCAGCCATAGAGAGAGACAGAGTATACTCAAGTCTTTCATCTATGTGTATGAAAGAACCCAAGATTATAGATCTTATCTCGAACTATACAGTTCCTGTAAATCATGATGAGCTCGTAGAAAAGATTTGACCAAGTTTATCTGCAGAGATTATACAAATAGTAAACTCTGGAGATCGAGATACGTTAGGAGATCACGAAGAGAACAAAGAAGAAGGAGATGTAGATGGATTTGAAGAGGGTGAGTATCGTCCGTTTATTATGACTATTCCACTGTGAGATACTGGAAAGTATCTTTCGATTTGTGAAGATGACTATACGGAGTGAGGATTTACATTTAGACTATGAGCTGCGATTCCTGAAAAGAAAGCACCTAAATCAGAAGTAATAGCCAAAACTAAGGAGTTCCAGGCAAGATATGCTAATTCTAGTGAATAGTCTTGAATCTTTGTTTCCTCCGTCTACCCAAATATCCCTATCCTCTGCCACCAGTGAGGAGGATATGTAACATGAGGAGTCTCGAGCTGATCTGACTCAGTGGAGCTGACTTCGATGATGGATCGAGCATCTGACAGATCCGTGAGAAATCGAAAAAGTGCTGGTTTTCTCCCAAGATAGAGGGAGATCACTACGGTATAGCTATCTCATGTTCGTATATATCCAAATATATCGTATCCTTTTTTATAAAAGATGGTCTCGAGATCAAATCCTACAAGAGCTCGGAAAGGACGATCTCCTCGGAGTACTACGGTATACATACCTGGTTTTCTATCTCCAGCGTACTGCCACTCCAGAGATTGGGAAGAGTCTTGGATAAATTTGTGCCAGAAGTAAAATTTCTTGAGCATTTCTTTCCCGAGAAATCCAGCAAGCACCGCAAAACATCCGATGAGTATCTCTATCATTAGTCACTAAAAATTACTTCTTTCTGACTTTTTTCATGGGGAAATACTATTTTCCCATAGTATCGATCCAAATGATCCTGGAGGTTCTGGAGTCCGTTCGGCGTCTCACCACGTTTCGTACGCCTGAGGGTATTTTTATAGTCAAATACATCAAAATCTACATTTTTTACGAGTCCATCTCATTTTGCTCCTTCAAAACACTCCTTCGAGCAAAATCCTCCGTGTTTTTGAAACTCTTTTTTATCCGCTATAATGAGAGTATTACACGGAGCGTATCGACAGTTCTCGACATGATCCGTCGGAGCTCCTGTATACAGACATATCCCAATCGTTGTATGAGTCTCGCTATCCCCTACCTGCGTCGAGACTCGTCCGTCAAAGGTATAGAGATTCCCGAGCCAATTCCCGTCATTATATTCATTGACGTATTTCACCACCCCTCCATCGAGCGAGTAGACTTCTTCTATCCCGGCTTTATTCATGATGACGGCCGCCTTTTCACAACGAACTCCCCCCGTACAATACCAGATGATCTTTTTATTTTTAGCGGCTTCTTTATACCGCTCGAGGAGTTTCGGGACTTCTCGAAAATTTGTCGTACCAGCGGGGATAGCCCCCTTAAAATGTCCGAGTCGATACTCGTAGTCATTTCGCATATCGAGGATCAGATATTCATCGAGACGGCCTTCATCGATGATGGATTTGAGTTCTCCGGATGAGATCGGTTTATGGTATTTTTGGACTTCGTCTGCGGTCACTTTTTCTCCGAGCGTGACGATCTCTTCACGGTATTTCACGATCATCTTTTCAAATTCGTGTCATTGTACCCTCGTCGCCTTGGTGTCTATATCGAGGATATTTTGAAAATACGATATTTCCTCGAGATACGCTCGATAGGCTCGTAGTTGTCACTCATTTCCCGTCACCGTAGAGGATATCCCCTCCGTCCCGATATATACTCGCCCCTTGAGTCCGATATCATGGGTAAATTGCCACTGATCATCGACCAGTTGATGTACGATATCTTCGGGGATATCGACGAATTTATAAAAAGTGAGGAGAGAATATTTCTCAATATGTCGCATAAGGAAAAGATAAGGCACCTGCAAAGTGCGGATCTAAGATGAAAGAATTGTATCGAAAACTACCAAGAGTCAATGTATTCTAGCCAACTCTTCGCATCTGAGGTATGAGTGAATGAGACTGTCTCCAAAGGATAAATTCTCTCGTTGTAGCCTCTGGAGAGTGAGTGGCAGTAGGAGTAAATACTACATCAGCCCATCTTTCATAAAATTGTCTTCGGTATTTGAGTACTGCCTCGAGAGAGCCATGTTCTTTGATACCAACGATACGTCCTATGCCGGTAGCTCCGAGTTTTTCCTCAAGTCGCTTTACGACTATTTCATCTGGAGTATCCAAATATACTATGGTAGCGTTACTTTGCATCCTCTGCATGACCGAGTCATCGAGCGAACGAGAGCTTCTGAATAAGAGATCCCCTCGCTCATACTCAATCCGAGAGCGATATTTCGTACGGTCAGTGGAGTCAAGACATCGTCATCTATATCGAGGAGAGATACACGAGCTCCATCTTTATCAAGAAAAGAAACGTATCATTTTGCGAGCTCGGTCTTTCCTGATCCAGGAGATCCGATAATAGCTATGTTATTCATACTCCGTCTATACTTTGAAATTTTATTTATGCAAGCTCTCTCAAAAAATCAACCAGATTACTCTGGTTGAAATATCATATAAGTTTAAGAATCACTATTTATTCCAGGTGCCATCACTGTTCCATCTTGATTTAAATTTTGGAAGTAAGCCTATTTTTTCCAAAAACTTACCTGATAAACTACGACCATCTCCAATAAATCCATTTTGAGCTCTACAGTCACGATCTGGATTCAATTCTTTGCTACTGATTTCTTCACTCCTAACAACTACTAAGTTATTAGTAGTTGCATATTTTTGTATACTAGTAACGTTATCAAATTCCCTTTCCATCAAACAAGGCGGAGCAATATATGTTTGTGTTTTCTGATCAACAAAAAATAACACATTATTTGGTCAAATGGAAGTAGATCAAATACCAAATCCAAAATATAATATAAAAAATATTACAGCTACTATATATAGTCCAAATTTTTTAAACTGATCTATCATAAAATGATATATACCCTGAAATACAAAAAAATCAACCAGATTACTCTGGTTGATAGTTTTAGTATCGTGTTCTATTACTTCGTAACTTCGAGACGAATCCCTGGCCCCATAGCATTGGAGAGAGAGATCGTATTGATATACGTACCGCCTTTGATCCCGGATGGTTTTACATCTTTGATCGTCTTGAGAAAGTGGTTAATATTGTCCGTGAGTTTTGCGGATCCAAATGAAAGTTTCCCGACGATCGAGTGAACGTTTCCTTCTTTGTCATTTTTAAACTCAAATTTACCCGCCATGAGCTCTTTGACGATCTTGATGAGATCTTCTCCGACTGTTCCGGCTTTTGGATTTGGCATGAGACCCTTTGGTCCGAGTACCTTTGCGACCTTCCCCATCTTTTTCATCATTCCTGGAGTAGCGATCGCTACATCGAACTCGATCTTTCCTTCGGCTACTGCCTCGAGGAGATCATCGGCTCCCGCTACGGCTGCACCGAGAGCGAGGAGCTCTTTTTCGTTTCCTATGTCAGTAAATGCTCCGATACGAACGGTCTTTCCAGATCCATGAGGGAGAGAGATCGTCGATCGTACCATCTGATCTGCGTATTTAGGATCTACTTCGAGATTGAAGTGGATTTCTACTGTTGGGTCAAATTTGACAGTATTCGTCTTTTCGAGGAGGTCTACGGCTTCTGCTACTGTGTAGAGTCGCTCAGCTTCGACGAGTTTTGCTGCTTGGATGTATTTTTTTCCGTGGCGTGCCATAGTATAAAAGTAAGTGGTAATGTGGTGCGAACGCTTGGAGTATTCCCCAAAGCTCCCATATCCTTACGGACGGAGGAAGTATAGAGAAAAGGGTGGATTTGGCAAAAAATAAAGCTGGTATTAGTATTTAGTTGAAAAAATATACGGTCAATCTATACTAAAAGTTATGAATAACTCAGGCTTCGATATCCGATGGAAACAACGTTTCACTAATCTGACTCAGGCAAAAATATTACTTGATAGTATTTCACAGGCTCAGATAGATAAACTCAGTCCAGTCGAGCTCGCTGGATGGGTGCATATCTTTGATCTCGTATTTGAGCTTTCTTGGAAGACACTTCGTGATCTTATGACGTATCAGGGAGTAGGAGAGTCTATGAATTTTACACGAGAAGTACTCTCTCTTGGTCTTTCTCATGGATTTATAGAGGAAAGTACGGTCTGGCTCGAGATGCTCGCGGATCGAAATTCATCGACTCACGAGTATGACCAAACTATAGCCTACCAAATGGTAGGTCGTATTCAGTCTCAATATACAAAACCTCTTGATAGACTCTATCAAAAACTCAAAAATTATGAGTAACACTGGACTCTCGACCCTTGAACTCTCTTTTATACGAAAAGTATTTGCTCCGTATACGAGTCTCTCACGAGTGAGAATATTTGGGTCACGAGCTAAAGGAAATTATACCCCAAGGTCAGATATAGATATCGCCTACGAAGGGACTCTGAGTCACGCAGAGTTTTCTCAGATATGGAGTCAACTCACCTATGATGCACCTTTTCTGTATAAGACAGACCTTGTAGACTATTCTAAAGCCCAAAAGTCTCTCCAGGAACATATTGATAGAGTAGGGGTAGATTTATAAAACATCAGTACCCTCTAACTTTTAAGAAAATGATACAATTTGCCTACACAATCCTCTACGTTCAAGATGTGGTAAAATCCATTGAATTTTACGAAAAAGCATTTGGATTTACTAGAAAATTCATAACACCAGAAAATGACTATGGAGAGCTCTTAGTTGGGGAAACTACACTTTCATTTGCCTCTAAAAGTCTCGCAAGATCAAACTTAAAAAATGGATTTATAGAGAGTAGTCTAGTAAACAAACCATTCGGGATTGAGATCGGATTTACAACAGAAAATGTCGAAGAAACTCTTTTAAGAGCGGTCCAGGTAGGTGCTATAATTATCGAAGATCCGAAAGTAAAACCATGGGGCCAAGTAGTTGCCTTTATAAGAGATTTAGATGGTTTTTTAGTAGAGATATGTACTCCGATTAAGTAAACACTCTCTAAAACTGCCCCAAAAACTCTACATTTGGATTTTGGAAATATCGCATATCCGGTATCCCGTATCGGATCATGGCGAGCCTATTCAGCCCAAACCCAAAGGCAAATCCCGTATATCGAGTCGCATCGATCCCTCCATCTCGCAGGACATTTGGGTGGATCATTCCACATCCCATAAACTCGATCCAGCCGGTTTTTTTACAGATCTTGCATCCGACTCCGTCACAAAATGGACATGAAAAGTCTACATCCGCTCCTGGCTCGACAAATGGGTAGTAGCTCGGTCTCAGGCGTATTCCGACTTCTTTTCCGGCTATATCCGAGAGCATAGTCCGGATCGTATATTTCATATTCGCAAAGGAGATCCCCTCCCCTACCATGATCCCCTCCACTTGGTAGAAGGTATTTTCATGAGTCGCATCGATATCTGTAAAAAAACCGGCTGGATCGAGTTTATGGGATGTGGAATGATCCACCCAAATGTCCTGCGAGATGGAGGGATCGATGCGACTCGATATACGG
>JANOQA010000136.1:0-2403 GCA_031422145.1 bacterium
TTCACAATTGCGAGCAGTTGAGAGTAAGCAAAGAAACCTTAGCAGAGTTGGATGACCCACCATTTGAACAATAAAAAGCCCACGCAAGTGGGCTTTTTATTGTTCAAGAGTGGATTGATAGCGTGGTTCGAACCGTAGGCACACTGATGAGCACAAAGTTCTACTTCCCATCCTTCCCCAGCCACAGATCCTGTATAAATTTTAAAGGCTCTTCAAGTATACCATTGATCCCGACTTCTTGGATTTTGGTTATTCCATTTGTGGCATCAGGAATATTTGGCATCTCCGTAGGAAGCACGGTAGTAAATAGTCCCGATATCAGAAACCAGATGAGCCAAATACCCAGTACGAGTAGGACTCCTATGATAGCGATCAGAGCTAAGAAATAGTTTCTGTATTTTTTGAATACTGCAAATATCCCAGGGAGTATATTCTTCTTAATAGAAGAAGTGTCCTGAAGGCCTTCTATAATTATCTTTTGGATTTTTTTATCGATCATGACTTTTGAAATAAAGTTAAATACTATATTCGGATTTATACATCTGTAAAAAAGAAACTCTTTCTAATACACTTGTTGATTACCGTATCGGAAATAATTTCATTACCGTGAAAATATACGAATATTATTGTATTTTCACGATTTAGATTGAATAAACGTGAAAATACAGTAAAATATCCGAGTAATTATCACTATACGATCCCTATGCCGCGAACGACCAACCCTCTCCCGAAGATATACGCTTTGCGAGAGAGATACTTGAAAGCTTCTCAAGGGAAAGACTCACTTTTACGTATTCTCAGTGAAGTAGAAGTAGCGGAGCAAGTCTATAATTCAAATGCTATTGAGAATAGTACTCTTACTCTCGAGGAAACAGAAAAAATCCTTCTTCAGATAGATCTCGATCGATATATCAATGAGCGAGAAATGTTTGAAGCAAAAAATCTTGCTCGAGTAGTGACGTATATAGAAAATCGAGCTCGAGAACAGGAACTAACCCTCGAAGTCATACTCTCCCTACATAAGATGTTGATTTCTAATATCAACGATGAAATAGCCGGGAGATTTCGTGAGGAATACGAGTTCGTACGAGTAGCAAATCATATAGCTCCGAAACCTCAAGAAGTAATAGAAAGACTTGAAAAAATGCTGCTTGAATATCGAGCTACTCCTCCAGATGAGATCATAAAACGTATTGCCCGACTCCATCTTACTTTTGAATACATCCACCCATTTGTAGATGGAAATGGTCGAATTGGTAGAGTGATTAATAACTATTGTCTGATTCGTGAAGGTTTTGTTCCTCTCAATATTAAATTTATAGATCGTCAAAAATACTATGACGCTCTCCGACAATTTGATACAAAATGAAAGACACAGGATATGGAAGATATAGTCGCTAAAGCTCTCACGAATAGCTATCATAAAAGACTGGCGTATCTGGAGGGTAAAAATATCGTCACCCTTCGCGAGTACGCTCAGATACACAAACTCGCCCATCCAAATGTCATTAATAAGGCTCATCGTCAGACTATTGAAGCCTTTTTAGAGAAGGGAATCTGGAAAATAGGTACATAGTATTTTAGAATACACTCCTTGCTCCTCGACCATCTTCCGATACAATACCTCAAAATTTCTCTCATGCTTACTCTCTCTCGATTCTTTACTCTCGCGACTCTCACTCTCCTATTTGGGATATCGAGTGTTTCTGCATTTAGTGTACTCGATCTCTCTCGAAACCCAGAGGTAGCTACTCGATATCAGACTCTCAAAGATACCTACGAGGCACGATATCAGACTCTCTATCCACTCAAAGAAGCAGAAATGCGATCTATCGAGAAAATAGAATGAAAAATAGAACAAACTTTTATCAGGCGGAGTACCGCGACTTCTCGATCCATTCAGAGGATAAGAGATCGTGAGATCATCTCGCTGAGTCGACAGCTCGATAGAGTCGTACGTCGCCTAGAGACTACCCGATCGCTCGCTCCACGTACTCCCATAGAGAGTCCGACTCCTCCTCTCGGGCGTAGTATAAATGAGTGAGCTACCTGGGTCAATAGTACTCCGGCAAATATTTTGTACTATGCGGATCAGTTTGAAGGAGGAAAGACCGCTAATGGAAATGTGTTTAATCATGCGGGATACTCGGCAGCGAGATGCGACATAGAGCTCGGGACTCTCATACAAGTGAGATCAGATGATATGAGTGTCGTAGTCAAGGCCAACGATCGACCGAACTGTACCAAACATCCGGATATCGTAGATCTCACTCGTACCGCCTTTACCTCCCTCGCTCCGCTCACTCGTGGTAAACTCAGCGGATCATTTATCCCGCTCGACAAGGTCTCGAGTAGTACTATCAAAAAGCCACTTGATACAGCATTTTTTAAAGAGTTTGGCAT
>JANOQA010000137.1:0-1919 GCA_031422145.1 bacterium
GGGGTGATCTGGGACCAAGAAATTATATACCCTATCCTCAGTGAAAGTGGAATATTTAAATCTCTGAATCTTTTTTCTTGGAAATTTCTTGGTGTTCTCGAGGCATTCACTACACTAAAAATATGACTACCCTATGACTCACTGGAAAGATATATCGGTATCCTCTCTGAGAGAATGATACCGATATTGTACAAATGATCCTCTCTGGAAGATCTACGGTAGGGGATAGAGTGTGGATGACTCCGACCCTCGATGATCTGCATGATCCCTTTCTCTTTCCTGGGATGCAAGAGTCCGTAGATCGAGTACTCCTCGCTCGAGAAAGAGGGGAGCGAGTGGTGATATTTGGTGACTATGACGTGGATGGAGTGAGTGGTACGACACTCCTCGTGCGGTATTTCACGGAGCTTGGGATCCCGGTATCCTATCGTATTCCTCATCGAGCTAAAGATGGCTATGGGATGAAACCATATTTTTTTGATGAGCTCGCAGAAAAGTGAGTAAAACTCGTGATATCCGTCGACTGTGGAACTCGTGACATAGAGACGATCCGATATGCGAAATCTCTCGGGATAGACGTGATCATCACGGATCATCACTCGGTACCTGAGTGTATACCCGAAGAAGCTATCGCCATCCTCTCACCAAAGCTCCGAGATACTCCCTATCCGTACCGAGATCTTTCGGGATCTGGGATGGCATTCAAGCTCTTGTCTGCTATCGCCCAGGGATTGGAGCCTGAGAAATATCGGGACATACTCTCTCGATATATAGACTTTGCCACGCTCGGGACGATAGCGGATATGATGCCTCTTACTGGGGAGAATCGTACGATCGTGAAACTCGGGCTCGCTCAGATCACACAGTCCGAGTCACCCGCTCTACGGACTCTCATCGAAGGTAAAAATACGAGGTCTGCGGATGTGGTAGGATTTCATATCGGACCGCGGATCAACGCTGCGGGTCGTATGGAGAGTGCGTATACCGCGCTCCATCTCCTTCTCTCAGGATCCTCGGGAGTCGCCAAGATACTCGCCGAGATCGAAGATATGAATCTCCGTCGTAGAGCGACGACGACTCACTTTACCGAGCTCGCCCTCTCAGAGATCGATCCGACTCAGCCACTCATCGTGTTTCGATCGGATGAGATAGATCATGGAATACTCGGGCTCGTGGCAGGGCGTATCGCCGAAGAGCACCAAAAACCCACTATCGTCGCTCGAGAAGAAGGCGGACGCATCGTCGGAAGTGCTCGTTCTCCAAAATCAGTCCATATCACCGAGCTTTTTGAGACCGAAAAGTCGAGATTTGTAGCCTTTGGGGGGCACGCTCAGGCGGCGGGGTTTACCGTAGAGTCGAGTAATTTTGAGTCACTTATCTCAGCTCTGAGAACTACGCTCACGGAGAGAAATGCAGGGAAGGGGATACCGGTATCAGAACCCCTCATGATCGATCGGATCCTCGATCTCGGTGACCTCACCCTTTCTCTCGTGGAGACGATAGAGTCTGTTGGACCCTATGGAATAGGATTTCCGAAGCCACTTTTTGCTCTTTGACTGGAAAAGCTTCCTCCCGTAGAGCTCCTCGGAGACTCTGGAGATCATATACGATTTGTAGCTCCACGAGGGGTTAAACTCACGGGTTTTTGACTTGGAGAGTATCGATCTACACTGGCAGGACATACCGGAGGAGTCGAGCTCATCGGGGAGATCGACCGAGAAAGCTGGCAAGGGAGAGAGTCGGTGGTATTTTTTGTGAGGGATGTGGTACTAATATAAATGGCTCTTGCCTAGGAGATAGCACAAGCTATACTCCTTCCATATGATCCCTTACAGTAAAATCAGTACTCAAAAGATTAAGAAAATTATTCAACACTTTTGTACCGATATTGATGCTACAAAAACCAGTGAATTACTTGA
>JANOQA010000138.1:0-11642 GCA_031422145.1 bacterium
GAGGAAAAAAATGAGGTCATGTATCTGCCATTATCAGATCTCCTGACGGAACTTGGCTCGTATCAGATAGCTACTACAAATGACCGCTCGGACCAGTCAAATCAGTCGAAGATTTCCTCAGCTCTAAAAATCCAGGTCTCTGGAAAAAGATCTCCAAAGAAAAGATTCACGGAGCACTTTTTCTCGAAGGAGATACCTCAAAAGTCTCTTTTAGTCAGTAGATCTCGAGATACTGAGCAGATATTTGCGTAGATATCTAAAATATAGTAGGTTGTAGGTATAACCTCATATTTATGTCAAACGAGAAATCACAAGAAGTAAAAGCTACTACTGAGAAAATCGATCGAAAATGGCTCACTAAAGAGGCGGCTCTTGAAGCTTCACGAAGAAATCTAGCTCGACTCCAGGGAACCCTTTCTATATCAGAACTCACTGCAAGTCTCGAAACTCAGGCAAGTAAAGAAGATACTCCTCATACGAGTACTGCCATACTTCTCAGAGCCCTCAAAGAACCTAATTTTTATAACGTACGCGAAGCTCAATGAATCGTAAATAATAGTCGAGCTCAATTTCAAAACATTCCTCGACTCGCAGTAGATGGAGTGATGGGGCGTAATACACTTCGTGGGATTCAAATGTTACACCAATACTTAAAAGAAAGATCTACTCCTTTAGTTCAAATAGTAGAGGAGGCTTCTGGAGTTACTGGTACTGATCTAACAAAAATTCCAGGAAAAACAGACACCTGAGCTCCTCAGTCTACTAATATTTCGTCGACACCAGGAATTCCAGCAAGTGAAAGAGCTATACCAAAGATTAAAATTATTGCTGAATAAAAGATAGTATATGAGTACAAATAATTCTAATCGTCCAGATGGATGAACGACCCCACTGGTCACATCAAAGTCAGTACTCGCTGCTGCAGCTCTTGTCGCAGCTCTTGCGGCACCAGTATCTACAGGAGCGACTCCTACTCAAGTAGCTATCACTCAGACTCAGGTAGTAAAAGTACTCGCTGAAGCAAAAAAAGAACCCACTCGAGTAAAAAAAGGAAAAAAAAGGAAGGGGACTAAAAATAAAAATAAAAAGGGTATCCCTCCTCAGGTGGCTCAGAAAGTATCGACAACATGAGTCTCTCCTTCCTTATGAAATAAAATTACCTTTGCTCCTATTGGTGCTGCAGCTGCTGCTACTACGACTATTTCTGTGAGTTCAGACTCACAAGCATCTCGAGCTCGTATCGAGCAGATCACGGCAAAAATACGAACAACTTCCCCTTCCTACGAAGATCTTAAGAAAATGGTAGGAAGTACTGATGAAATACGATCCCTTCAGAAGGTATTTCCCTATGATACCTACCCAGATATCTCAGATAAACTCTTTGCTCTCCGGTACGAAGTCAAATACTCTGTGAGTCGGATCGATAGTAAAACTGGAAGGGTTACCTCAGAGATTCAAGGTCTTCGTATCTATGGACCAGACGCTCTCCAGAGACTCGCAGTAGATATAAAGTCTGGCTGAGAAAATAGAGCAAAAAGAGTATTTAGTACCTATTATACCGGTCGCACCTTTGAAGAAGCTCATGTGCAGAGACTTCAGGGGATACTCTATTCTAACTCTCCTTTTAGTATTAGTACTACTACAACCAGTACTACGGGAACTCTCACTCCTAGCGAGCTCGGGACAACGAATACTAAAAAGACAGGACCCTATACGTGGAATGTAAAAGACCTCCCCTCAGTCACTCCGTCTATTCCACTTGCCACCTCGACTACGAGTCCGTCTCCTTCTGTCCTCAAGTCTACTCTATCTGTACCGACGAGTACAATCCCGACTATCACTCAGACAGAGCCTAGGAAAGAATCTTCTACAGCTACCATTCCAACTCCAGCCGCAATCACTCCTACTCCTGTTGCCTCTCAGAGAGATATAAATCCTGGGTCTCCGACAACACCAACAGTACAGGCTCCAAAGTCTGAGAAACTCACTCCAGCACCTCGAGCAAAAGAAACCCTCAAAACCCCTCCAAAGCAGTCAGATCTCTTTCCTGAGACACTTAAAAATCCTCCATCTGTCCAAAAGCAAGAACCACGAAAGGTTATAGTTTCTCCTCATAATCAAGAAGTACAAAAAACCATAAAAATATTTCTAAAAATAGCTAAACAGTCGATCGGTTCAGATAGGGTAAGATCTACCATGAGTAGTACAAATGTGACGAGCTCATGAGCTACTGTGAGAAATTATGGAAATAGTATTCATGTACTCAACCATATGCTAAGCGATGACAGTATACCTACTAATATCACTCGAGCTATATATGTCGCTAATGCAATAGAAAAACTTCTCCACCCTGATACCATAGATAGAGATCGTCTCACCTCTTTCAATACTTCACCTCAAAAAGAACTTCAACGAGCAGAGAATGAATATAAAGAAAAACGTGGAGAAAGTAACATGAATGAAATAGTATGAACTACTCTCCTCCTTCTCATGATCTCGGGAGATAAAGAGAATATACAATTTGCACTTGAATACAGTAAAACTTCAAAGCATGCTATACCCACAGATCTTCTTGTTGAAATTGGTAATACAGTAGACGCATATCAAGACCTCCCCGTCATTAAGACTGGTGAAGTATCTCGGTATTCCATAGCCCAAGATACGATCCGTGCCTACAAAGCGAAACACATAAAGTAAAACTAGCTCTTCTATAAATACTCGTATACTGTACGAGTATTTTTTCTTCGATCATGCTTTCTTATATCCGAAACTCTCTCTACTGGGCGATCGTCACAGTCACTCTCCTACAAAGCTCGACTCTGTTTGCGGCAGATGAAAACTGGCTTGGTATTTCTAATTCAAAACTCCGAAGTGGGGACGTAGGATTTGAGAGTATTCCGACGCTCATCATCTCTGTGACAAATTTTCTCATGGGTTTCGTCGGGACGATCTCTATGCTCGTGATCATCTATGGAGCGATACGTATGGGTATGGGATCTCTCAGCTCTGATAAAGAAACAGGAAAAAAGATCATCGGAGGAGGTATCATCGGGTTTGTGATAGCGGTTTCTGGATGGTTTCTCATCAATCTCGTCATCGATAACCTCTAAGATATGTATACCTGGACCATCCCCGGCAAGAAAAATCACTCCCCTACTTGGTATCTCTTTGCGGGGATATTTACCGTATCTCTCGCTATATGGGGGATATTTAGTGAGATCTACGCTCTTGCCGTAGCTGTATTTATACTCGCTGGGGTGTATATCATGCTCGAAAATAACGCCCCAGATACGATCGATGCGATCGTCAATGAAAATGGAGTTGGTATCGGAGATTCTTTTTATGACTTCGGACAACTGATCGGATTTTCTATCGTTTTTGACGATAAAATACCCAAAAACCTCCGTATCCGTACGAATAGAAAGACTCTCGGAGTCGTAGATATACCCCTCACTCAGGATATAAATAGTGCTGAACTTCGAGCTTTTCTCGTGAACTATATCGCCGAAGAAGAGTCTGCAGAGATAGGTTTTATGGATCGGCTTCTCGAGCGAATCTCTCTGTAGATTTCTTTTCCGAGATCTACATACTGCCGTATCAATTCCTCCTAACTCGCTCGGGGGAGTTTTTTGATCTCATATTCTCGAGAAAGAGCTGATCCATAGCTCTCAAGAGATTCTTGGTATACGAGCTCGAGGGGTCGACGACCTCGAGTATATTTTGCTCATTTTTTTCATTCATTATGATCCATGAGTCGACGAGTGAGATCGTAGGTCACTCCCGTATAGTAGGTATTATCAGAACATCGTAGGATATATATGTAGGCGTTCCTGGGAGATTGGGAAAGACCCTTTTCTCACTCACCCTTTGGAGGAGATGAGTTATTTTTGATTTCTTTTGAGGGAGACATAGAGAAGGGTGAAGATCTTTTGCAGAAATGAAGCAATAAATTCGTTTTCTATGATGATACTCGTTTCGGTGGTAAATTCTATAAAAGCTACTTTGTGAGCGTAAATAAATAGAGTGACATTATCCTCGAATATACCAAGCTCACTTGGAATGACGACCATTTCTCGCTCGAGACGAGGTTTCTTTTTTTGAGCTTCAGCGGCTCCCATGATCACATATCGCTCGAGTTCTTTGAGATCTCGTTTTATTCGATAGTCACTCGGAAGATATGTATTCGCAAGATCGACATCTTTTTCGGAGGAGATCCGATAAAATATCTCTCCTTTTTTGAGTGTTGTCACGACGTCGGAGAATGTATCTTCGAGAGCTTTCCGTCATTGCCGAAAGAGGAGATTGGGTCGCTTTACTCATCTGGCATGCAGAGAGAGGAGGTCTGGGAGGAAATGACGCATCTCCGACTCGAGTGTCTCAACAAGAGACAAGAGGAGCTCCGGAGACTCCGTGACATAGAGGACTCTCTTTCCGATAGGAGAAAGAGCGAGGAGTCACCTCTCGATCAGAAGTGGGAGAAATCGATACACCTCTGGACGATGAAGATGGGTACGAGTGACGATATCTGTCTTGGATGAAGGTCCGTGTGTGAGGATATCCATATAAATAATGGATTCTTTCTCGGAGAGTCCGATTTTCCGGAGAAGTGGCTCAAATTTATGCAAAGTATACAAATTAGTTACAAATTTATTTTATTCATATTTACTTATAAATACAGGTTTTTATTAAAAAACTAATGTATATTTGTACATATTAATGATAATTTACTCATAGGTTTCCTAGGAGGTCTATACTCCTGAGGCTTATCTCATAACTCCTGTCCCATGAAACCTATCCTCGACTCTCTCTCTTCTGGAGAAAAATACGCTCACATCTCTCTCGATGATATACTCCTCAAAGCCGTAGAAGAGCTCGGAGAATACGAAGAAGCTCTTCAAGCAAAAGATATCTCCGAGCAAAAAAAAGAGCTTTCTGATATATTATTCAACGTAGTATCATCGATGCATCAGCTCGGTCTCTCTATTCCAAAAAAAATAGCTCCCTATCCTATTCATGGGAGTACACTCTGAGAATTACTCGGAAAATACATCCAAGAAGTCCAAAACATCCGTGGAATATATACTCGAAAATCCGGGTCCAGTGATCTCCTAAAAGAAGCAAGTATTCGTCTCCTATCTAAACTCTGTTTCCTCCTCGGGATATCCGATATCGAGAGTACTCTCGGGGCAAATCTCGAAAAGTTTCTCTCCCGAGTCGATCTCTATAAGCCAAAAATTAACCTCGCATCTCATGTACGGGAAGTCCTCGACTTCCCAAAGCCAGGTATATCGTTTAAGGATATTTCTCCACTCCTCGCTGATCCTCGAGCTCTCTCTTACGCTATATCTGAGCTGGCTCGACAGATACCTGACCAAGTAGATGCTATCATAGGGCTTGATGCAAGAGGATTTATATTTGGTTCACTCCTCGCAGCCAAGCTCGAAAAACCATTCGTCATGATCCGTAAAAAAGGAAAGCTCCCCGGACCTGTCATCCAAGAGGACTATGACCTCGAATACGGGTCAAATACTATCGAGATTCAGTCAGATGCTCTCGCCCCGTGAGCACGAGTTGTCCTCGTAGATGACCTCATAGCGACGGGCGGGACTCTCCTCGCAGCAGCTCATCTCGTCGAAAAAGTCGGAGGAGTAGTCGTTCAAATTCTTGGTGTTATCTCTCTTGATGAAGACTGACTCCTGGAAGCTCCAGCCAGAAAAGAACTCTCGAAGTATCCTGTAAAAAGTCTCGTCTCGTATAAATAGTGTTGAAATTACATTAATAATATGATATAATGTATCTATTACACTTAATAGTAAGTAGTATCCTTCACCTTCTCCTATATGGAAACTCTCATCGCCCACCCGAACTTCGCCGCTCTCCGAGATGAACTCATCGCGAGAAACCCCGACTTCCTCCAGGGAAGCTCCGTCACTGCGGCCAGATTTCCTGATACATGGCCAAATCTCAAGATTCATGATGTCAAAGAAACAGTAGAGCACCGGGTCGTGACGTATCTCGCTGACTTCTCAAAACCAGAACTCGTATGTGAGAACTATTTTATGATCCGAGGAATCCTCGACTACTACGCGGATAAAGTACGTGTAATAATACCTTACTTCCCCGTTGGGACCATGGAGCGTATATCAGAAAAGGGTGAGATAGCAACAGCCGGCTATATGGCTGATATCCTGTCACTTCTCCCTCCAGGACGCACTCATAAGACCTCTCTTCATACCTTTGATATCCATGCTCCAGTAGAGCGATATCTCTTTGACTCCTTCAAGGTAAATACCGAGCTTCACTCTACGAGTCAACTCCTCGATCTCCCAAAAGATACAGTGATTGCCTTCCCCGATGAAGGGGCGGCCAAGAGATTTGGAAAGGAATACGCCCAGTACGAGCAAATCATCTGTACGAAGGTACGTAAAGGGGATGAGCGAGTTATATCGATCAAAGAAGGAAAACCCCGATGAAAGAAGATACTGATCGTAGACGACCTCATTCAAACAGGAGGGACGATCATCAAGACGGCTGAACTATTACGAAAACGAGGGGCTAAGTACGTTTCCGCCTATGCGGCTCACGGAGTATTCCCCGGAGAAGCATACAAGAAAGTAGCAGCATCTCTCAATCAACTCATCGTCACAGATTCTATACCAGAAAATGTTGCTCGAGCTCAGGAAGTACCAAATATGATAGTCCTTTCAATAGCTCCTTTGATAGAGAGGATTATACGGCGGGATTAGTTTCAATGATTCGCCTCTTGTGGGAGTATCCGACGATAGAAATCTACAATTGTCTCGTGTGTACGAAGGTCTGCCGAGATTTGACCATGTACGATGGTTGGTAACTCTCGTATAAATATATCCGCTCCCCGAAGAGTCTCCCAAGATTTTAGGGGAGCGATCGTATCTCATCCTCCAAATACTGCAATCGTTGGGAGGGTTAATTTCGGTGGAGTCCATTTGCTAAGATCTGTACATATATCTTGCTCCATATCAGTGGTAATACCCGTAGGGATATTGTTAGCAAAGGCATCTCTCGGATAGAGAATAGGGGCTATAAGTACGAGGGATTGTATCTGCGTACAGTGTCGTACCGCCTCGAGAGTGAGAAGTCCGCCAAAGCTCACTCCAAATAAGTGTACTTCTCGTCCTTGATCGAGGAGTTTTGTTACCTCATCTCATATTTGAGTGACATATCTTTCGATCATACTCATGGGATCTACAAATAGGATACCATCCTCTTTCCGCATAATTCCCTGGACTTGTAGTCCACAGCTCTGCAGGAGATGACTCATGTCTGTATGGAGGGGATCTTTCACTCAGAGACCCCGTAGTACAAGGACGGTATGATTTGTTAGAGAGGTATTAGCTTTCATTATGAATTTTTATAGAAATCATTCCTTTTTTAATTTACTACAAACACTTTTTGATAAGTTCTCTCGTCTCAACTAAGAGTTTTCAAAGGATATTAAATCCTGTACAGTCGGTGTGAGCTACTCCAAAAAATCTATCATTCCAGTAGGTAAGTTCGACGATCTCTCGATCTCCTGTTTTTACGAGAGGACGAGCGAGTGATGGATTTCTGAGAAATTTCTCTCGAAGAGCCTTCCTCATAAATTCTACTCTTTCCTCTGGATCCTGTTCCATTTGATCTTTCAAAAGATAGGCAGCCTCTTTAGAAAAATGTTTTTTTGTAGAACAAAGAGCGATCATTTTTCTCACGGTTGGATCAGTAAATCGTTGAGCCATATAGTATGCCTCGCTATCGTAATACTGATTCCCCGCACTATCTTCTATGGGGTGCCTCAGTCTCGTAAAATTAGATCCTTGTTCAAATATCATTCCTACTTCAGTAGCTCATATACCGTATTTCTCAATAGATCTCGGATGTAGTATAACCGCTGCTTTCCGTAAACGATCTTTTGTATATGTCTGAGAGGAGAAAATAGTGTTCATATAAGTAAGAGAAATATTTATAATAAGAAACCATATTACATGGGCGATTTCTCTGGTACTATATCACTCAATAGAGACTTCACTACTACGAGTACATCTTTGAGCACCAGAGCATCTTTTGTAGTTCATCCTACTAGGACAGGAATACCATTGTTATGCCAGATAGTTAGTCCAGCATTTAGGAGAAGATCATCTAGGTACTTTCATCTTCTCGTATCAGTCGTATAGCCTTTTGGCTTCTCGATATGAGTCAGAAGTTCTGATCGTGTTGGTGCTTTTTGTCACTTAGAGATCGGGGGAGTATTTGCTAATATCTTATCTACTGTCTCAGAAAAGACTGTCTTAAGAGTTGCGATTTTTGCTTCTTCAGCTGAAGTTTTTTCTGCTATTCTAGTCTGAGCGAGATGTTTCATACCATTTCACCCATGATTCTCTCGTCGCATATGCAGATCTTTTTAAGGAAATATTACTATATATACCTATGTAAATATATCTGTCAATCTATTTCCGGAAATACGGATCACCTCAACGCTTTTACATTTCCCTCAAAATCTCTACACTTTCTCTATGGATTCTCTCTTTTCTGCATCTATCACTCCCCTCGCCTCCCTCCTACGACCGGAGAGGATCGATGATCTCGTGGGACAATCTCATCTCATCGGAGTAGGTCGACCACTGCGGAAATTTATTGAGGCGGGTAAGATCCCATCAATTATCCTTTGGTGACCTCCTGGATGTAGGAAGACCAGTCTCGCTCGGGTAATATCAAGTAGTCTGGAGTGAGAATTTTTTCACCTCTCGGGAGTCCTCTCTAAAAAAGAAGATGTCGTCAAAGTCATCGCTAAGGCTCAAAAGAACTTTACCTCTGGTCGTCAGACGATCCTATTCCTCGATGAGATCCACCGCTGGAGTAAGTCTCAACAGGATGTACTCCTCCCTTGGGTCGAAAAAGGGATTATAACGCTCATCGGAGCTACGACCGAGAATCCGAGTTTTACGGTGATCAATGCCTTAATCTCTCGGTGTCGTACCTATATCCTCGCCAAGATCACTGAGGAAGAAATCGTACAGTTTTTGGTAAAAAATAGAGAGAAGGTTCGCGAGCGATACCCTGATATCGTTTTTTGATGAGTAGACGAGAACCTCCCAGCATGAGAGACACTCGCTCTCATCGCTCACCTCGGAAATGGTGACCTTCGCAACACGCTCAATATCCTCGAGACCGCCTGCATACTCCAAGTATCTGGAGAGCTCACGAGAGAAGTAATTCTCGAAGCGGGAGCAAAGCCTCTCTTTTATGATCAAGACGGAGAAGAACACTACACTCTCATCTCCGCCATGCACAAGTCCCTGAGGGATAGTGATGGAGACGCTGCGACCTACTGGATCGGGCGTATGCTCGCCGGAGGAGAAGATCCCCGGTATATCGCCCGTAGAATGATGAATTTTGCGAGTGAGGATATCTATGATTCTCAAGCGATCATCCTCACCAACTCGGTCTATGAGATATGTGAGAAGATGGGGATGCCTGAGTGTGAGCTTCCCCTCCTCAATGCCGCGTACTATCTCGCTGATGCTCCAAAAGATAATCGTATTTACCGAGCGATGCAGGCGATGCATGATGATATACGAGAATACGGAAATCTCGACGTCCCACTCCATCTACGGAATGCTCCTACTAAACTCATGAAAGAGGCAGGATATGGGAAGTGATATGAATACGCACACGATACTCCCGAGAAAAAGAGTGCTCAGGAGCATTTTCCGAAGGAGCTCAAGGGGAGGAGGTATAGGGGGTATGAAATTGACTGCTTGGGTAAAACTACAGGGTCTGGCTTTGAATAATAAGTTCTTGTGAGGACATATTTACCCAGTAATTAACTCAAAAGCAGACTGAGGAGATGTGAGTATTTGTGTATTTGCACCCAATCCAGTTGTCTCAATGTTTGAAAGAAGTCTTGGTAGTTGTTGCTTCCTCCAAATAAAAGTCCTGTAGAGTAAACTCATATTAAATCTTTCAGGTAGTCCCATACCCACTCTCAAGTGACCTAAAATTGAAGCCTTCAAATACCTTTTTATAATTCGGCATATATTACCTATGGGTGAGTAGTTCAGAATGATAATTTTATCAACCCCTTGGATTCAGCAAACGATCGAACAGCTCGGTCACTCAATAATCCAATCTGGTCGTGAGAGAGCTTCTTGTTGAAGTTTTTTATAGTCTAGATTTTCTGTCCAATCAGCATTCCAAAGTAAATTATCCAGATGTATAACTGGAATGTCATAGTATTGAGCGAGTTGGAGTGAGATGGTAGATTTACCAGATCATGCAGGACCAGTTATGTAGATTTTCATAGGCAGATGTATTGGGGGTTAAAAAAGCAAATTGACTGAATTCGGATTGAAAATTAGGCTTCTAAATCCCAAATTTCATACAAATCTTTTGCGATCTCTCATTCAATACGCTCGATTGGATCTGATGCGTCGTAATTGTTACGGATGTTATATCCGTCTCTTGATTCTTTTTTAAGAATCTCAAGTGGGATATAGGTTCATTTTTGCGTTTTTGCTACAACAATTCGTACACGATTACCGTTGAGATATCCTTTATAAACAAGGAGGTTCCCGTTTTCTCTTAAAAATATAAAACTTTTAGAGAGTCATCTCGCGTGTTTGGATATAAGGGTGATGAGCTCGGACTTTATATTTTTATCAAATGCAGCGAGTTCCTTGGCGAACGAGCGAACAATTAGAATCATTTTTTCTCAAGAGTAGTAGCGAATTTTTCAATCGACTTGTTTCTATCTGCAGAGGTCCAATAGGCATCAAGGGCGTCTTCATCAAAACCTACTTTGAGGATTTCTGGCTTCTCAGAATAAGTCTCCATAAAACTCTTTAAAAGAAAGGTCATAGAGAGTCCTTGGCGTTTCGCTTGAGTTTCAAAACGCTTTTTAAGATTGGTATCGGTTCTAATGAGAATAGATGTATTCATAAGACTTTTTTATTAAGACTGATATAGTGTATAGCTTTTTGCTATATTTCAAGTGTTTTAGTGTCGAATGGTGGACCGGGCGGGATTAGGAGCTTGATCAAACTATGCACATGATTTCTTATGAGAAGTGGACTATCAATTGCCGACTCTCTTAAAAAATCATCTCTCTATTTCTTGATCTTCTTAAGATAAATGTATACTAACTTAGTATACAAATAATAATACACCGTGGATAAAATAGTTCTCTGGGACGACGTAAAGAATACCCTCCTCAAAAGCCAGAGATGAGTCGGCTTTGAAGATGTACTCAGCGGAGTTATCCTAGATGATCTGGAACATCCCAATACAGAGAAATATGGTCATCAGCGAATCTTAGTCGTAGATATCTGATGATACCCCTACATATGTCCCTACGTAGAAGATGAAAAGACGATCTTCCTCAAGACACTATTCCCAGACAGAAGATACAAGAAATAATCCCACTACCTATCCATCTATGAAAACAGATATACTTGATGTAGAAGAACAAGATCTCGCTCATGCTCTTGAAAAGGGAGAGTTTAAAAGTACGGCAAATCTAGAAGATCGAAAATGAGTACTCAAAAGATCATTTCAGAAGACTATTAAAAGCAGGAAATCTATTAATATACGTATCTTAGAGTCCGATATCCTGAGACTCAAGACTATTG